>JBMTIN010000013.1:0-15284 GCA_049437345.1 Candidatus Marinamargulisbacteria bacterium | reverse complement strand
CAATTATTTAGCCTCCAAGATGGGGTGGGTGGAGGTCTGGTGCTGTGGCATCCGAAAGGTGCGGCTGTTCGAAACGTTATTGAGGATCATTGGCGTCAGGCGCATCAAAAAAATGGGTATCAAATGGTATTTTCTCCTCATGTTGGTCGTGAAGATCTTTGGAAAACCAGTGGGCACTTGGATTTTTATGAAGAAAGCATGTTTTCGGCGGTTGATGTTGACCATGCGTCTTATTTTTTAAGACCCATGAATTGTCCGTTTCATATTGCTATTTATCAACAACAGCAGGTGTCGTATCGTGAATTACCCGTTCGCTATGCTGAGCTGGGTACGGTTTACCGTTACGAGCGATCGGGCGTATTGCATGGGTTGATGCGGGTTCGAGGGTTCACTCAGGACGATGCTCATATTTTTTGTACTGAAGACCAAGTAAAAGACGAAGTATTATCGGCTTTAAATTTTAGTCTGAGCATGCTAAAAACATTTGGCTTTAGTGATTATAAATTATTTTTGTCCACCCGTCCAAAAGACAAGTTTGTGGGAGATCCCAGTGAGTGGGAGGTGGCCGAAAAAGCATTGAACGATGCTTTGGTGGATACAGGGTTTGATTTTGATATTGATCCTGGTGGTGGTGCATTTTATGGTCCGAAAATTGATATTAAAATTAAGGACTCTATTGGTCGAGAATGGCAATGTTCAACCATTCAGTTTGATTTTAATTTGCCTAAAAAATTTAATATTTCATATATTAATACTCATGGCGACAAGCAACGGCCGTATATGATTCATCGCGCTTTATTGGGATCTATTGAGCGATTTTTTGGGATTTTGATTGAACATTATGCTGGAAAGTTTCCTACATGGTTATCGCCAGTTCAATTGAGATTGATTTCATTAACAAAAGACGCTAAATTATTTATTCAGAGCATTCAGGATCAGTGTCACCAAGCGGGCATTCGAATGGATTGCGATGCATCAAATGAAAAGTTAGGATATAAAATACGCAAGGCACAATTAGAGAAAATTCCACTAGTGGGTATTATTGGTGAAAAAGAGTTATCAGAAGAAAAATTAACCATTCGGTGTCGTGACTCTAAAAATCAATCGATAATGTCTATAGCGGAATTGATCGATCGTATAAAAAATAAAACCATTTAGTAGGAGGCTTCCAATAAAGAAATATATAAAAAATGATAAGATTAAAGCAAAAGAGGTTCGCATCATTGGTGTTGAGGGTGAGCAAATGGGTGTATTACCCATTCAAGAGGCTTTAAGTTTAGCAAAAGAAAAAGACTTGGATTTATTAATGATATCTGAGCAAGCAATTCCCCCAGTTTGTAAGATTGTTAATTTTGGACAATTTCGTTATCAGCAACAGAAAAAGGAAAAGTTGGCTAAAAAAAACACAAAGGCGCAAGTCATTAAAGAGTTAAAACTTACACCTAAAATTTCAGATCATGATTACAATGTTCGACTTAAAAATGGCATTAAATTTTTGAAAAAAGGCAACTTAATTAAAATTGCTGTTTTTTTTAAAGGGCGGGAACGCGCACATCCAGAAATTGGGAAGGCCTTGTTAAATCGCTACAAAGACGATATAAAAGAGTATGGTGATGTCACGACATCGTTGACACAGGGACACCGGACATTATATTTTATTATAAATCCGAAGTAACCATAAGGATGTGAAATTATGAAGAAGTATAAACAAAAAACAAATAGTTCAGCTAAAAAAAGGTTTAAAATTACTGGTACTGGCAAAGTGATGCGTCGAAAAATCGGCATGCGTCATTTGTTGTCGCATCGGTCAGCTCGCACAAAGGTGTGTAAGCGTGGAGACTTTGAGTTGTCAGCATCTGACAAACAAAAGCTGTCCATTTTAATGCCCGGATTATAGAAGGAGAGTAAGATATGGCACGTGTTAAAAGAGGAAATGTTGCAAGAAATCGACGCAAGAAAATTTTAAAATTAGCGAAAGGGTTTCGTGCATCACTATCAATATTGTACCGTCAGGCTAAACCGGCTGTTTTTAGAGCGTTATCGTATCAGTACCGTGATCGCCGTCGTCGTAAACGTGATTTTAGAAAGTTATGGATTGCTCGTATTAACGGAGCGTTGTTTGGTACTGATTTAAACTACTCAAGGTTTATTTCATTGGTATCGAAAAAGAATATAAAGCTAAATCGCAAGATGATCAGTGAAATCGCAATAAAATCACCCGACGCCTTTGCAAAATTAGTCACACTCGTTCGTTCATAAAGGAGAATACATGATTGAAATGCATTTGGGGGGGCTTGGTTTTGACCCGAAAAACATGTCTCCAATTGTTTTACTTAGAGATACCGAGGAGCGAAATTTTCTCCCTATTTGGATTGGGATGTTTGAAGCCGCCGCCATCGCCATGGAACTGCAGGATTTCAAGCCACCACGTCCGATGACCCATGACCTTTTAATTAAGTTTGCAGAAAACTTGGGTGCGTCGATTGATCGTATTGTGATCAATGAAATTAATGACAATACATTTTTTGCTGTTGTAAATTTAATTAAAGCTGGCGATAACGAAAAAATTCGTGTGGACGCGCGACCGTCCGATGCCATCGCCATTGCCGTACGGTCAAAAGCTCCTATTTTTGTGTCCGAGTCGGTCATGATGAAGGCCAAGATGGTGAATGCCGAAAAGGATGAAAAAGAGACTCAGAAATTTAATAGCTTTATTGATAATATAAAGCCTGAAGATTTTTCGAGTTATTTTGATTCTCGGTGATTTTATGGGCATAAATGGCCCTTTCTATTGTTCATGTCCGCAAAAATGAGTATCATTTTAGTATGAATCAAGAAATCAATGAAACACTCGACTCCGAATTTGATATTCGACGTCAAAAGTTGAACCATTATCGGAAGAATAACATTGAGCCATTTGCCTATTGCTACGATCGAACACATACCATTCAGGCGGCACTTGATTTAGCGGCGGGGCTTGAGGCCGGTCAAAAAACCAATCATGTGGTGGCCATTGCGGGTCGAATTAAAGCAAAACGGGGGCACGGCAAGGCTATTTTTGTTAATATCAGTGATCAATCCAATAGTCTTCAGTTATACGCATCCGTGAATGATTTGGATTCTTTCGATTTATTTGGCCAATTGGATGTGGGGGATATTATTGGCGCAACGGGGACTATTTTTTGTACACGTCGTGGTGAAATAACGGTATCCGTGACGTCATTTTCATTGCTGACAAAGTCATTACATCCGCTCCCCGAAAAGTATCATGGGTTGCAGGATAAAGAGTCTCGTTATCGAAAACGGTACGTTGACTTAATTGCTAACGAACCGGTGATGTCGGTATTTAAAAAGAGATCACAAATAATTCATGATATTCGGTCATTTTTAGCTGATCGATCATTTATGGAAGTGGAGACCCCGGTATTGCATCATATTTATGGGGGGGCATCGGCCCGACCTTTTGTTACGCATCATAATGAATTGAAACAAGATTTGTATTTACGTATTGCCTTAGAATTGCATTTGAAGCGGCTTATTGTGGGTGGTTTTGAATCTATTTTTGAAATTGGGCGCGTATTTCGAAATGAAGGGGTGTCTTTTAAGCATAATCCTGAATACACATTACTGGAATTGTATCAGGCGTATGCTGATTATTCCGATATGATGGCTTTGACTGAACAGCTAATGCATCACTTAGTTATGGCCACATTTGGTACGGAGACAGTATTGTATCAGGGGCAATCTTTGGATTTTTCGTTACCATTTAAGCGGATTTCCATGAAAGAAGCTATTTTAACGCATGCTGGCTTAGATATTGATACCGCATCACCCGAGGAGATGATTCAACAACTAAAGACGGCTGGGAAGGTATTTGAAGCATCATCCCCCAGAGGCGAATTGATAAATGAACTATACGATACATTTGTGGAGCATCAATTAATTCAGCCCACGTTTATTGTAGATTACCCGGTGGAAACATCGCCTTTAGCCAAGAAAAATCGTCATAATCCGGCGTATGTTGAGCGGTTTGAGTTAATTATTAATAAAATGGAAATTGCCAATGCTTTTACAGAATTAAACGATCCAATGGATCAAAAAGAACGTTTTGAAGCGCAGCAGGTGGCCCGTGAATGTGGGTTTGATGAAGCACATCAGATGGATGAGGACTTTATTGAAGCGTTATCGTATGGCATGCCGCCCACTGGAGGATTGGGGATTGGTATTGATCGGGTGGTTATGTTGTTAACCGATATGCCCTCAATTCGTGACGTATTATTTTTTCCTCATTTAAAACATATTTCCTAGTGATTTGGTGTTCTTTTTGGGTATAATATAAAGGATTTCTAGGTTTTAATTATGACAGTATTTAAGCGAATAGTATTAACAGCGATTATTTTAAGTTCAGCCATTTGGGTATTGATGTCAAAACCCTTTAACTTAGGGTTGGATTTAAAAGGCGGTATTTCAGTGGTTATACAGGCTCAAGAAAGTGATGATCGACCATTAACAAATGACGATATTTTAGGTGTAATGGATGTGATTCGCGGGCGAATTAATGCCTTGGGGCTTACCGAGCCGGTGATTCAGCGAAAAGGAATTAATCAAATTATTGTAGAATTGCCGGGGCTTCGCGATATTGATCGCGCGTTGGCGTTGATTGGGGAAACCGCTCAGTTAACATTTCATGAAGCAGAGTGGGCACCGCCCAATATTGACCGACTAACGCCCGAAGAACGAACCATTTTATTGGGTGAGAATCCCACGATTGTGTATCTAAAGCAAGCTTTGGCCGATCAAGAGGTCATCATGCGTCCCCTGATTTTAAAGAAAAAAGTCATTCAGGGAAGTCAATTACAGGAGGCATTTCCTGGCGCGGATGCCTATGGCCGATCCGTTGTAAATATTAAGTTTAATTCTGAAGCCACAGACATTTTTTATGAAACCACCAAGCGAAGTGTGGGGCGTCCGATTGCGATTTTATTGGATGGTGTTCCGATATCGGCCCCCAACGTTGACGAACCTATTTTGGGGGGGAACGCGGTAATTTCTGGGTCGTTTACGTCACAAGAGGTAAAGGATTTAGTCATTAAGTTAAAAGCGGGTTCCTTACCTGTACCGGTCGAAATTTTATCGAATCGTTTGATTGGGCCCACACTCGGGTTGGATTCCATTAATAACGGAAAAAAGGCGGCGATGATTGGGTTGGTTGGGATCATGATTTATATGGTGGTATTTTTTCGGTTTTTTGGCGCCATGGCCGTGTTGGCACTGGCCTATTATGCCACGTTAACATTGGGTATTTTAAAAATGATGGATGCGACATTAACCTTGCCGGGGATCGCGGGATTAATTTTGACGTTGGGTATGGCGGTGGACGCCAATATTATTATTTTTGCCCGAATTAACGATGAATTAAATCGAGGGGAATCATTGCATGCGGCGATTAACGAGGGGTTTTCGAAGGCCTTTATTGCAATTATTGATTCAAATGTCACCACATTATTTGCGGCGATGGTATTATTTTGGCTGGGCACCGGATCGATTAAAGGTTTTGCCTTAACACTAAGTATTGGGGTATTGGTCAGTATGTTTTCAGCGTTGTTTGTTACAAAACTATTGATTCAATTGGGTATTCAGGGCCGACGTTTGCCAAAATGGGCATTAATAGGAGGTCAAAATAATGATTAATATTATTAAGAAGCGGCGGTTATGGTACCTAATTTCGTTGGTTGTTTTTTGTATTGGTATTATTGGTATGGTGAATAAATATCGCTCTTTTAATCATATATTTAATTTAGGCATTGATTTTACGGGGGGAACATCGATTATTTTACGTTTTAGTGACCCTGTTAGTGGTGGTGAGGCATCATTGCGGAATATTCTTAATGCCACGGGATTAGAAAAGCATACCATTCAAACATCGGGGGGCTCGGATATTATGATAAAAACCGAAGAAATGACGGTTCAAAAACGTAATGAGTTGTTTAATAGTATTCGTCAACGTGTGGGTGCGTTTGATGTTTTAGAAGTGGATATTATCGGCCCATCGATTGGTGAGGAATTAAAACAGACCAGCATTGTGATCATATTGGTGGTGGCCATTGCCATTTTAATTTATTGTTCTTGGCGATTTGAGTTGACCTTTGGCATGGCATCCATTATTGCATTAATTCACGATGCCCTGATGATCTTAGTGATGAGTGCTTTTTTTCAGATTGAGATAAACACAGCCTTTATTGCCGCTTTATTAACGGTATTAGGATATTCAATTAACGATACCATTGTTATTTTTGATCGTATTCGAGAAAAATTTCGTGAGATTGATGATGATACGGTGTCTAAGTCCAAATTAAATGTGGCCGTAAATGAAATGTTGCCCCGATCCATTCATACGTCCATTACCACGGGGATTGTAACGGGGGCATTATTTTTATTTGCAGGGGTGTCATTAAAGGTATTTTCAACAGTATTAATTATGGGACTCTTTACAGGGTCGTTTTCATCATTATTTTTTGCCTGCCCGATGGTATTAACCATTTCAAGGCTTCGAGGAGTCACCATTGTCAAATAATATGCCATCGAAAGAAGAAAATCAGTTGGTGGTTAGTCATTTATATTTAGTCAAGTTTGTTGTGAGTCGATTAACCATGAATCTGCCGCCAGGGGTCACCAAAGACGATTTACATGCTATTGGCAGTATCGGATTAATTTCAGCGGCCAAAAAGTTTGATGAATCTAAAGGGGTGCTATTTAAAACGTACTCGGTGCCGCGTATTCGGGGGGCCATTCTCGATGAATTGCGTCGGCATACCTTGGGTGGGCAAACTTTATGCCGAAAGGCGCGTCAAATTGAACAGGCCACTAAGGCCATTGAGATTCGAAAAGATGGGGAAACTGCTTCGGACGATGAGTTGGCTGACGAGTTGGGGATTACCAAAAAGAAGTTGTATAAAATGATGGCGGAGGTGTCACGTTCATTTTTGATTTCCTTGGATGAACCCACGTACGCCGATAATGCAACCGCTAGTTTTGCGGATACCATTGAAGATCAAAAAATGATGACCCCCGACACTTATTTAGAAAAAAAAGAGCAGAAAAATTTGATAAAACAGGTGATTCAAGAGTTACCGGAGCAAGAAAAGAAAGTATTGGTATTGTATTATTTTGAAGAATTGACCCTTCGAGAAATTGGTATCATTTTACATGTCAGTGAGTCGCGAATTTCTCAGGTGCATACCAAAGCTATTTTGCGTTTACGCTCTCGACTAAAACAGATAAACTATAAAGCATGATGGTGCGTGTTTTATTATTGATTATAATATCTGTTCCGATATGGGCAACGTCATTTCAGTTATCAACCGTTGTTGATAATCAACAATTAGTTCCGGTGATTAAAATTAATGGTCAGCCGGTCATTACCATTACCGAGGTGGGGGCACGGCAGTCTTTTTTATCCACATTTGATCGGTCTGAAAAGATTTTTAATACATTAAATGAATTGAATAAAAAGCAGTCCAACTTAAATCGTATTCGCATTCGTCGTGGTCGAAACAAAACTGATTATGTAGCGTATATCGATAACATTGAAGTGTATCGTGTGACGCCCAATGATGTTATTGGGACCGATCTATCGGTGTATCAAATGGCGGCACGATGGCGCGATAACATTAATAAGGCCTTGGCTTTATCGTCGCTACCGGCGCCCTCGGATTCTGAGGTGGATTCGACACCTGGTTTTTTAGGCGATAGTTCTCCGTTAATTGGCTTTTTATCTATTTTTTCGAATAGCCATATTTTTGTTATGTTATTGCAATTTTCATTGTTTATTTTTATTCAAATTTTGGCTATTGCGTTGACTTTTAATTATTTGAATCGACGAAATAAACATGTGTACGATGAATTTCAAAAACGGTTAAAGAAATTTCATCGAAATCAAATACAGCAGAAAAATTTAATGGCATCGTTATCCCACCAATTGGATGAATTAAACACCAAGGTGGGAGGGAATGATACTAAAAATATTTCGAATATTTAACGGATTGTTATTTTCCAATACAAAAATTTTTAAAAATTCCGTCCAATAGTTCTTCCGTGAAGTCATCACCGATGATGTTGGATAACGACGAAATAGCGTCTCTTAGCTCAATGGAGACCACGTCCAAGGTGTATCCTTCCTTCAAGGCGGTGACGGTTTGTTTAACTTTTTGATGAGCGGATTTAAGTTCTGAAATTTGTCGTAAATTGCTGAGCATATGGTCAGGCTCATGATCTTTTTCATTAAAAAACGCGTGCAATAATCCTTTTTTTAGATCATTAATCCCGGCTAATGTGGTGCATGATACATAATGATTTTCTTTATTAGGGGAAATAGATGATACAGTATCTATTTTGTTCATCACATTTAGTCGAGGTTTATTGAGATCGATATAGGGTGGTAAGGGGGAGGGGGGGTGTATATTGGCATCATGAACATGAATATACCCGTCAGCAGCTTCGGCAAGGGCTTGAATTTTTTCAATGCCTATTTTTTCGATATCATCGGGGGACTCTCGAATTCCGGCCGTGTCAATAAGTCGAATCTTCATGCCATCGTATTCAATATCGATATCAATGTAGTCGCGGGTTGTTCCTGGTTGATGGGTAACAATGCTACGATCCTGACCACTGAGGGCATTTAATAACGATGATTTTCCAACATTCGGAGGACCTAAAATTAAAAAAGAAAGCCCTTTTTTCGCCATGGCGCCATAATCACTGGCCGATACCATGGCCGATATTTTTTGATAACTATTCATGATGTCTGTTTGAACCGTTGTCGTTTCAATGGCCCCGACATCGTCGGGGAACTCCAATGAGGCTTCTATTTTCTCAAGACAGTTCATTAAATCGGTCCGTGTGTTGATCAAGTGGTCATAGACATGCCCTTTGTATTGATTTAAGGCAATACGGTGATCTTTTTGACTTGTGGATTCAATAATGTCAATAATAGATTCGGCTTTACTTAATGAGATTTTCCCATTTAAGAAGGCTCGTTTTGTAAATTCCCCATTTTTGGCCAATCGACAACAATCTAAGCCACTAATATGAAGAATAATCTGTTGTAAAATATATACACTGCCATGACTAAAAATTTCGAGAGTGTCTTCGCCGGTATACGATCGGGGACCGGCATAAAACACAAAGCAACATTCGTCAATGGGTTGACCTTGTGAATCATAGGCGTATTGGGTGTTCATTTTTCGTTCACAAATAGGGGGGGTGCTATCTTTAAATAACGTTGTTATAACGGTTTGAACGGATGATCCGCTGACACGTATAATGCCAATAGCGGAGGGGACCAGTGGCGTGGCAATGGCCGCAATCGTGTCATCAAAGAGCATATTTACTTAAGGGTTAAAACAATGCGGCGGTCGTGGCCTTGCCCCAAGCTATGGGTGCTGATGCTGGGGTGATTGGTATAAAG
The DNA here is from genome assembly GCA_049437345.1 of Candidatus Marinamargulisbacteria bacterium. Lineage (GTDB taxonomy): Bacteria > Margulisbacteria > Marinamargulisbacteria > UBA817 > UBA817 > UBA817. The sequence continues at coordinate 5,818 of JBMTIN010000013.1, read as the reverse complement.
AGTATGAATGGCCCGTCGTTCAAGTGATGACATGGGAAATAATTCAATGCTAGGACGATCCTCACAGAGTTGCTTTTCCAGTTCTTTGGCTTTTAACTCTGCTTTTTCGATACGGTACGAAAAATAATCATTGCAATCAACAAATACCGGGACATATTGATCGTATTTTTTAGATAAAAAAGACTGTAGTAATAAATGCAATGACTGCAATGTCTGCCCATCTTTGCCAATAATTCGGGCTGTGTCATAGTCGTCCTGGATCATGATGTGCAACACATCGGTGGCGTCGTTATTAATAGCAACAACCGCATTAAGCTCGGCGTGGGTTAAAATGGTTTGAATGAATAACTTAGCATCGCCTTTCATGTCGTCAGTAATTAATACGGTATCTGACGATGTGGTGGAATTGGCTTTAAATAAGTTAAACATCGAGTTACGCTCCTTTTTTGGGATTCATAATTAAAATTTGTTGTGCTGATGAAATAATTTGAGATATGGCCCAATACAATAGGACTCCAGCGGGCATTTTGAATGAAATGACCACCATTAATACGGGCATGAACATGAGTATTTTTTGTTGGTTTGGGTCCGTGGCCGACATTTTTTGGCCAATGTAGGTAGATAAACCAATCACAATGGGTAAAATGAATAATGGATCGGGTTGCGATAAATTATTGAGCCAAAAAGAGGTGAATCCTGGAAACACATTCCCTTGTGAAATTAAATTTTCAAAGCTGGCCCCATTCATAGTATAAAAAAGTGCAAATAAAAAGGGCAATTGAACCAACATGGGCAAACAACCGCCCAAGGGATTGATCTTATTTTCTTTGTAGATTTTCATGGTTTCCATTTGCATTTTCTGGGGATTATCTTTATGTTTTTCTTTTAATTTTTTGAATGTGGGCATCATGCTTTGCATTTTTTTCATAGATTCAAATTGCTGCTTGGTTAGGGGGTACAATAAAATTTTTACAATAATAGTGAGTAGAATAATCCCTACCCCAAAATTCGGGTAAATACTATGATATGAAAAACTTAAGAAGGGGATCATGACTTGATCCGTTAAATAGGTAATAGGGTTCATGTTAATTGTTATCCTTTCGAGGGGGTACCGGGTCAAATCCACCGGTTGAAAATGGGTGGCATCGAAATAATCGACGAAGACCAAGGTATATGCCCGTTTTAATGCCATAATCATCAATGGCGTGGTGGGTGTACGTGGAACACGTCGGGTAAAATCGACACCGTGGCAGTATGACGGGAGAGATTACGCATTGATAGAATTTAATTAAGGTGAGAGCCATGGTTTTCATTGTAGTAAATCTTTCTTTTTCAGACTTAATAATAACACGTTGGCGGTTAAATTAAAGTCAGAATCTATCATTTTTTGATTGGCAATAATAATTAAACGAACATTTGTTTTTAGTTGGTGATAAATGGCATAAAACTGGCTTTTTAATTGCCGACGAATGCGATTACGAACAACGGCGCCACCGATGCGTTTGGGCGATATAAATGCAAACTTTTCGGAAGTATGATCCGTAGAATAGAATATCGAAAAGAAAGGCGTGGAAATCTTATGTTGACGACTTAAAAAAAGTGATATTTCAGAGGATGAAAACCGATGCGACTTTAGCTTCAACGATTAAACAGCGATTTTATGACGGCCTTTTCGACGACGGTTACTTAGGACACGACGTCCACCGACGCTTCTCATTCTAACAAGAAAGCCATGTGTTTTTTTTCGTTTTCGGTTGTTGGGTTGAAATGTTCTTTTCATAATTTTTTCCTTATTTTGTTTATGGATTATACGGTGGTTATTCGATTTAAGTCAAGGCTTGGTGAAGAATTGTGCATGGCGGTGTATTCATATGAATGGTATTAATTAAGCCAATATTATGATGTTATTGAGTTTAATTTGCCCGAATAGCGCCCCAAACGAGGCCAAGCAAAGTCAATATAATTCCTATATTAATCATCCAATTTTTTATTATTCGAAAGATGTAGTTTTCAATGCCCCACCGATCGCAGATAGTGTGTTCTCGTTTGGCGACGGCATAGGCTTTTTGTTCTTTTTTGCTGTAGTCTGGGGTACGGGACATGAATCCCAATTCATTGGCAATGGCATCTAACCCAATAAAAAATTTCCCAGGCACATGCAAAAGCGTGGGCCAGGTATCGGTTGGAACCGAATATAATCGGTTATTTTGAATTTTATAGTCACGAGATTCTAGCCCTGCACGCCCCCCATTCACCCCAAAAATATGATGGTGATGATCCAGCGAAAAGGCGGTTTTATTTTTCGTGAAATATCGGATCATGTCCATTTGGTCGGATGCTTGGTGTTCGTTAATGCCCAATGTTTCAAGTAATGCAATGCCTTTCTTTACCGGACCCATCATTGTTCCGGCATTTAAATATTTAAATCGTTGGTTTTTAATGGGATATTTTAAAAAATAATAGAGGTCATCAATGGCGTACATGCCCAAGTTTTGTTCGGCACCCAATAGAAATTGACCATCATAATGGGTTGTATATTTTTCATGGATCTCTTTTTCGCCGGCTAAAAAAATAACATCAAAGGCATCCACGTACATAAAAATAGCGTCTGGCGGACAGGTGGTTAAAAAATCATGCACCAATGCACGTTTTTTGCCATTGCCTGTATATGGCTCGCCCAATCCACGAACAACTAAGTCAATGCCATGGTGTGTTGCGGAGGCCATCAATCGATCCAGGTGATGATTGGGTTTGTCGCATACCGTAAAAATAATAAGAGGGACTGTCATGATTCAATTTTCGGTGACATGGCTTGAAGAACGGATGTTAATGTTGGGAATGTGACGGGGTGTTGAAATGACTTGGGGTTGTGGGTTGTATAGTTAAAATCAGGGTTTTTTAAGCAATGCTTTCCCCAAGAATCCATGCGAAACGTGAATAGTATGGTTAAAATATAAAGAAACCATCGCGGCAGTGGGATTCGATATTTGGATGTCATATTTTCAAAGCGGGCCAATTCTAAAAAGGCGTCATTAAATGTTAATTCGTCATTTCCCAATACAACATCTGCGGGCACATTGGGGGTGATCATGCTTATACTCACCATTTTGGCGATATCCGTGGCATGTAAAAAATGAAAGGATCCGGGGACTTTAAATCGTCGTGCCCAGCGAAGTATGGGGCGCATGTTTTGCAATCCTTGAGAAATATGGGAATAGGGGTGATGCTTTGAACCACCCAATACGACGGTTGGAAATAGTGTCGTGATTTTTGGTGCTAATGTATGGTTTTTAGCCACAATATAACCATGGTATTTGGACTTCACGTAGGGTGTCCCCACGGTTTTTGCCGCATCGGATAATTGATTGCCAGGTCCTAGAATACTTGCCGTTGAAAAATAAATGATTTTTTTAATTCGTTGTTCATCCAAATAATTGAACATTTCTAACATTCGGTCACGGTTGATGCGAATATTCACATCTAAGTCATAGCCCCATACCGTGGCAATATGAATGAGATAATCCACTTGATTTAGTACCGATTGATACTTTCCAATATCGTCCATATCGCCCCGATGAATCATGACATTATCTTTACTGACGATAGGTGATTTGAATCGTTTCGGATCTCGTACCAGTAAGTGAAATGTGGCGGTTGGAAAATCATTCATTAATTGGTCCATTACATAGTGACCAATGCAACCGGTGGCGCCAGTAATAAAAATTTGTTCATTCATTGGTTCTAGTGTAATGGTTCCCTTTTATTTTAACCAGTCATGTGGATTGTTGGGTGTTTTAAGACAACCACGTCATATGGCCAAATTATATGTAATGATTAAATCTGAAATAGTAATGAACACAATCAAAATAAAGGCCCACGATCGCCATTGAATGTGTGTGATTCCATGATTATTTAGATGTGAAATTGTCGCAAAAATAGCCAATAACACACCCAGCATTTCGAGACCATCTTCAAAAAATAGCATGGCATTGTAGTATAGCGGGTGATTATTTGAGAATAATATGTTGGCCGCTTCAAATATTACGGCCCCGGAAATAAAAACCCCACCGGAAACTATTAGTTGGTATCGTAAAGTGATGGGGATATTTTTTAAAAAAGGAATAAGGGATAAAAATACTATAAATACAATTGGTACATATACAATTAACCAGAAGGGAATGTTATGAGGCATTGTATAAATATTATTGAATTGCTCATGAATACAAAACCATTCATCGCAGGCTAAAAATATAGAAATACCCAAGAAAAAGTACCAGTAGCGTTTATTCAGAGGGTCTTTTTTTGAAATGGTATAAAATAAAATAGATAGTATGGCAAATAAACTTGCCGAAAAAAGGGCGGTGATATTTTTTTCTGATTCAAAAAAGAACATATCAAAAATAAGGTGGGTGCCTTTTATGGGGCGAACAGTCTCGTTAAAGAAAAATAAGACGGAGAATAGATGTCCCAAACAAACCAATGAAAATCCAATCGATAATATGCGTGCTAATTGTTTTGTTAGAATGATCATGTTATCAATTTAACATAGAAAATGAAGGCATTCAAAGGGCCCCTATGCGTTTGATGACGTAATTGAATGGGATGATTTAGATATTAAGAAGTGTACGGCGAATTAACGACAGAATATCCAAATAACTGGTGCAGTTGACGGTGTTGTACCCACATGGCGAGTCGATTTGGTGTCATTAACATCGCCATGTTTCGGATACGACATGCCCATGAATGATTGAGCTGTGCTAATTTTCCAAATCGCCACGATTGCTGGGTTACCCATTGGGTTTGTTGTTGCCGTTTGAACTGAAATTGTTGAAATGCGGTATATATGTCGGGCGCTTTAGAGATGCTATTTGCTAGTACAATACTACTTTCAATTGCCATGCCGGCACCTTGGCCTAAATTGGGTGTGGTGGGATGGATGGCATCACCCAATAATACGACATTGTTTCGATGCCATTGGATGACAGGGTAAGCATTGTAAATATCGGTGTGAATTATCTGAGATGTGCCTTGAATCAAGTGGGAAATTTCAGATGACCAACCACGATATCGATCGATTAATTCCTTTTTAGTTAATTTGGCATATTTCGATTGATTGGGTGGTGTGTTGATACATGCATACCAATAGGCTTGTGTCGCATTTATGGGGACAGCACCAAATCGTTGCCCAACCCCCCACGATTCAAAAAAATAAGGCATGGTATTGGGAATTGGGCCCAATCCTCGCCAACTGGTTTGATGGCTATACCGCCGATGGGATACCTTCAATATCAATTTTTTTAAGGTTGAGCGAATACCATCCGCGCCAATAATAATGTCGGCATTAATATCGGGCATTCCAGCCGCCTTGATCGTGGTACGGCCATTAGCTGTGTGCGATGAATTGCAGTTATACCCCCATTTAATACCGTGTTTAGGAAGATGCTCTATGAGTATTTGTTGCAAATTGGCGCGTGTAATTCCTACCGCGGGCCCACCGTAATCATGGCTTAGTTTATTAAAATCTGTTTTTAATAACACGTTGCCCAAGCTATCTTGCACTTGGAAGTGTGTAATAGGCACCCCTTTTTTAAGCACTATATTGGCCATTCCAATCGTGGACAATGCGTTCATGGCATTAATAAAGACCTATGCATAACTCTGGCATAAATTGATAAAATAAAAGAATCCGAAAATAACGAGGTGAAGAATGGCAACATTTTTTGAATTAGGATTAGAAAGTCAGTTAGGAAATAAAAACCAACGGGTAAAAATTAATAAGTTAATAAATTGGGAGCGATTACGAGGGTATTTGAGGAAG
>JBMTIN010000012.1:0-15712 GCA_049437345.1 Candidatus Marinamargulisbacteria bacterium | reverse complement strand
TTTAGAACTTTCGCCTTATTTTTTTAAACCCTTTTTGTATTGTCTCAATTGGCCCTAATAAAAAATATATTCCATGTCGCCAAGTATAAGTCATAAAAAAAGTATTCATTCTCTCCAAAAATATATAAATAAATTTAGAAGCACCCTTTTAAATGCATTTTATAACTTTTGCAGGCACTCCAGCAATAACTAAACCACCATTCTCAAATGATTTTGTAACCACAGAACCCGCTCCAACTATTGTTTGTTTGCCTAATTTAACACCAGGTAAGATAGTTGCATTTGCACCAATCCAAGACCCTTCTTGAATATGAATTGGATCTGATTTAGTGTGTTTAGTTAAATCATGTAAATTGTGGTTAGCACCAATAATTGTAACCCCTGGCCCAAGTCTTGTATTCTCCTCAATAATAATGGGGTTAACCGCCTGAATATAACAATTTGGAGAAAATCCTGGGCATGCGCTCCTATTGGAAAAATCGCAGGTGATGTTTTGATCATTAGTAACTGTTGATGTAAAATGAACTGGCCAAGGTACACGTCGATTAAATCCCACTACACGCTGCATAAATCCATATTTAAATAATTTTAATTCACTTACATCAGAATAAACTCTTAAATTTATGCATGGATAAAACAACTTACATAATATAGTCAAAATAGGCTTTATAAATGGTTTATAAATTAATAGTTTTATTAACTTTTTCATGAAGCTATTATACATCTCGCTTAATAATATAGTAAGTAAAGTATATTTGAAATAATCTAAAAAAGACTTCTACAATACTAAATAAAATCAAAACATTTATAAATGTTTTAAGCCAAATTACACCAATCATTAATGATAAAAATCTTGAAATGATTAAAATAGCATTTAAAATTAGACCCAATTGATTTTTATTTCTTATACCAAAAACATTTGATAATGGTGAAATAATAAACTGAACAAAAAATATAGGTACCAATACTTCAATTAATTGCCCTGTAACGAACCACTGTGGACCAAAAATAAATACAAAGGTTTGCTTCCCAGCAAAAAAAAGAAATATCATTGGCAGAAGAATAATTAGTGCTAACTTCTTTATAGTTGAAAAAAATAAACGCATTAATTGATCTGCATTATCTTTAACCACACTGGCTTGTTGAAAAAACACCTTCCCAACACCCTGACCAATAATTCCTAGTGGTAGCTGTACCACTTGCTTGGCTAAAATATAGTAGCCAACCTCGTTTGCATCAAAATAAAATGATAATAATAAGACAGGCACTTCTAATGAAACCGTATTTAACCAACCACTCGCCATCGAAAATTGTGGAAAATTTTTGTACTCCTTCGCTACTTTTTTAATCGAAGCAAAATTCCATTGTTTGATAAATGGATTATTCGTCTTAACTACTAAACCACCTAAAAATAAAACCGACACCATAACACCCATAATTTGCCCAGCTATTAACCCCCAAATGCTTGCCGCAATCAAAAAGCCAACCAATAATTGAGTCGAACTAATAAATATGCGTTGTAAAATAACCGCTATGGATAATGCACTATACTTTTTTTGCCGATTGATCCAATTTGTCAACGTATTATAAAGGCCTCTCAACAGTACCCCTATTGGTAAAATATAAAGCCATTTTCCTATAGGCTTCATATCGGCAAATAAAATATGATAAATGCAAATACCCAAGACCAATAAACCTGTAAATAATACGATTAAAACCAAACATAGTGCCAATAACTGACTGGCTTTACGATTGGATTTTGGCAACATAATCGCCAACTCATATCGACCGGATACCCCAACCGATAACATTGCAATCATACTTAGATACAAGCCAAACTGCCCAAAATCACTGGGTGAATACAGCCGTGTAATAATGGGTGATACGGCAATTCCTATTAGCTGTGCTAGTCCTGTGCCAGATACTAGTTTTAAAACAGACTGATTAAATTCGCTTTTAAAAATTTTTTTATAAATAAAATTAATATTAAAAAAATATTTCAAATACTCACTCTTTAAATGAAATGACGTGAAATAAAAATCGCTTCAAACAAACCCCACGCCTGCCCACTATGCGTCTCTACCCCTCAAATCCCCCACCACTTTCTGACCCAGCACGCCCAAGAAAGCGGTGAAGAAACCCAACGCCAGTCCCACGATTAAAAATAATTGGGTATTTGGAAACGAATGCGACGTTGGCTGAACCGCTTCGTCCAAGGGAATCATTTGCAATACGTCGGAATCCACATTAAGTTCATCGTTTAACGCCACCAACGCATTAAAGTACGCATTAATGACCGGTAAAATAATGGCCGGGTCCCGATGTGTATACGCCATTTTATACGTGGGATCTTTTGCGTCTTGCTCAAAGGTCACGGCCTTCGAAAACTTTAGTGTGCCAATAATATAAGGGATTTTTTGGTCCTCCGGCAAAGCTTGAAAATGGGCATCGCTTAAAAACATGGGGTGATCTAAAAACTGGCCCGCCACATGGTGCTTAATGCGCATGGAATTGAAAATGGGCATTAAATAGCCACTGTATACGCCGGATGTCCCGCCACTGGCCATGCTAGAAAAACCAAACGATGCCAATAACGAACTTCCGCCCCCCATCACCGTACTGGATTCTGGCAATAGAAAGGTGGTTTGGGCCGTGTATTTTTTAGGTAGTGTCATGGCCAATAGTGATGCAATAATAACGCCCGTGACCATGGCCACTAAGAATAGTCGCCAGTGGCTCACCACATGCTTAATGTAGGGCATTAAGTCAATTTCATCGTCAATATAGGCTGCGGGTGGGGGCTGTGTCATTATTGCAGCGATTTCACCAACGCAATGCTCGTTACGGCATTGGATACAATTTGGGTAATGTTCGTCAAAAATTGAAGCCAATTAAAACTAATGCTCACCCGTTCTGGCACATAAATAATGTCCCCAGGTTCAATATGACGGGCATTTTGGAATACCCGACCCGATGACTTGAATACATAAACGTTCCGTTTGTCGGCATACTTGGTGTACCCCCCCACATTTTGAACATAATCGTTTAACGTGTATTTTTTATTGTACGCAATAGAAATGCCCTGTTGAACGCCCCCAATCAAATGCACCGATTCGGGACGGGTTGGAATACGCAATACATCCCCATCTTGCACCATAAAATTGTCTCGACTGGTCTGAAAGTCGTCCTTGTGCAAATCAATAATCACCCGACCTGACGTGGCCCCCGACTTGGACTCTAAAAATTTCAAGGCTTCCTGTCGTGCCGTCATCATCACACCAAAGGACACCTGCGTGTCCACCGACATGCTCCCCAAATGGCTCTGATCATATATTAAACGTCGTTTTTCGTCTTTAATTACTTTCTCTTGCCCCATCTCATCGTACTGTGACACCGACGTTCGGGTAAACACCGCCCCTTTTAAGTACGCCGAATCCGTATAGCCACCCGCACGTTCAATCACAGCGGATAACGGGGTCCCCTTATTCACAATGTACGTGCCCGGAAACACGAACTCACCCGACAACTCAATGCTCACGGTTTGATCCTTGAGCCCATCTTTTTTAACACTGATTTTATCGCCCGGCATTAACGTAAAATTAGGCGCGTTCGCACGCGATACATAAAAGACCTCGGAACGCTTGCCATTAAACCGTGCCACTTCAATGGCGTATAAACTGGCCATGGGGTTGGGCTTGGCCAAAATCAAAGCATCACTCAAACGCATGTTTTCAAAATATGTGTAATCACCGGAACTTATCACTTCTCCCGATATATGAATCAACTCTGGGGCACTAAGGTCCGTTTCATTATAGATCGTCACCACATCACGATCCACCAACGCAAATGCGCGATCCGTTAATTGGGCATCGACCAATGCCCGACGATCATCGGATACGTATCGGAATACATGCACGGTGTTGTGTGCGCCAGGACGAACGCCCTCGGCCGCATCAATAACATCGCCCAAGGTTAGCCCATTCGTATACGCCACTCGCTCTGGAACATTCACATGCCCCACCACCGTTACATACCCCTCGGTATCGGTGGACTTTTGATTAATAAAAATGACATCGCCCCGCTGAACAGGGACCCGCCCCAAAGCCGATACATTTGCTCCGTTGTCAGGACCCGGCACCGTTGTAACGGATCGCTTAAACGACGCATCAAACCGATTAATATAAATGGTCTTCAAATACGCATTTAACCCCGGGCCCGAAGCGTACCGAAACACATCTTTTAACGTGTCATTGGGCTGAATCTCGTAAATTCCCGGAGACGTAACCTCGCCCGTAATGGCCACCGTATCACCAATCCCTGGAACAAATAACACGTCCCCTTCCCGAAAACCGGTCACCTGATCCGGACGATCATTTAATAAATAATCATACAAATCAATATAACGCTTTCGACCATTCGAGCTTAACACCGTAATGCGCCGCAAAGACCCCGTTTTGGCAATGCCCTGAGCCTTGCTTAATACCGAAAAAATAGATTCAAACTTATTGACACTATACGTGCCCGGCTGAACAACATTCCCTGAAATTAAAATCACCACATTTTTGACCGTATTCAACTTAATTTTAGCATCAAAGTTAACGTATTTTTTTCGTAATCGGGCGGATAGTTTGGTCTGAGCCTCGGTCACAGATAATCCCGATACCACCACCGGACCAATATTAGGAACAAATACTTCCCCTTGAGCGTCGATTAAAAACTCCAACACTTGTTCTTTTTTACCGTAAATAAACAGCGTAAAACGATCCCCTTTTTGGAGTTGGTAGGATGAGGGCACCGTGGCATCGTTCGAAATATCGTAATACGACGTTGTGTTAAAAAAATTATAACCAAACTGACGCAACCACGGACGAAACAAGACATTACTCATCGTATTGGGCTGAATATCCACGGAATGGTGAACATCCACGGCATTGTACTGCACCTCCAATAATGACCCCGATGACGCATCTTTGGTGGCATTTTCACTGGCCACCGCCACAACATTACCACTCACCATCTGAAACGAGGCCGGTGCCTGAGACGGATTCTTTGATTGCGTATTTAACTGATTTGGGTCCATCGCCTGAGACAATAATATTTTTTGCTCTGGCGTTAAGGCATCATAATTCATGCCAGAAAAAGGACTCATGCCCATGGCCGGAGACAGTCCGAACGCCCAAACACCCCCTAAAAGCCATATCGTTAGAATTTTTTTCATTGGAAAAAGAATACCATCACCACTGCCGATTCATCAATATAAGATGCGTATTAAAGACTCGACAAGCGATCCAGTTCATTGATTAAAATGGTCACAACCTGATCCGATACCGGCGTGGTCTCCAATTGAACCAATTCAATATCTCGCTTTTTTTCTTCGGATATATGAGATAATACCCAGGCCTTTTTTTCGTCATCCAACCGAGGCAATACACAAGCCAACAGTTGGGCCGGCTGTTCATCCACCATTTGCGTTACCGCCGTGGAGGCAATAATCGTGTGAGTTTCAATGGGTGTTGACGTGTCGGATACTGGTGCCGCGCCATCGTCCTCGTTAGTGACATCTTCCGTCGATGCGCGATCCCCCACATCCGCTAAAAATGCCGATACAATGCCGTCAACGTCATCCGCCGTTAGTGCGTGCAGTTCCGCCAAATCCACGGCATTGAGTCGTTCAAGTTCATCGTCCGTAAACGATGACAACACCGAATATTTTCGGTCATCCAATAATGTGACAATCACCTTGGCTTTTATTAAATCGTTCATTCGTTATCCTCACCGACCATATCACGAAGTTGGTCCACCACCGACGTCAAATCTTGCGTTGAGGCGGCTTTTAATTGAATAATTTTGGAAAAATTGGACACTGATTTTAAATGCTGTGTCACCATATCCTCGGTGATGTCAGGCACCACTGGTTCGATATCCGCAACGTCCGGTGTATCAACCACTGGCTGAGGTGGACGAACCCGATGAATGCCCCAGGTTACCCACCGACCCACTTGATGCACCAATGACCGAAGCAACCCTGCAATGATTAACACACCACTAGTTAACACGCACCCAATGGCCAAAATGGGCCAAAACCGCATCAGGCGTTTGATTTTATCCCACGCCGTATCCCGTGGCAAAATATCCTTTTGAACAATGGTCGCCTCATCATTCGGAACCACCGATGCCCGCTTGGGCAAAAATCTTGCATTGGATATATGGATTTGATCCCGACCTTCAACATACCCAACCGCCCCGGCCACCGCCTGACGAATCTGCGCCATCGTCGCTTCATTTAAAGTGACCTCGTCATATTGATCATCCACCACCACACTGGTGACGATTTGTTTAATATCGGGGGCCCCCGTCTGACTCACCGAATTTAAATCAATGGTCACGGCCGTTTTATACGATCCCGACGGCAACACACCCACCAGCTGATTTACCGATTTTTTCTCTAATACCGTTTCATAATTAAATTTTAATTGAAACCAATCCACCACATCTTCAATCACGGGAATAATCACCTTGCCATTGCCCATCGATGTGGTCACCGGACGAGATTGCTTTTTGTCCGCATTAATTTTTTGGGTCATCCGATCCATCACACCGGTGGATAATACGCGACCCTCGGTGTCCACCACCGAAATATTTTCAGGCAATAAATTCTCAACCGAATTGGCCACCAACTGAATAATCGCATAAACCGTTTCGTCGTTAACATTGGCCCCGTTTTTTCGCTTAATTAAAATAGACGACGTGACCGGAGGCTGCGTCACCGCAAATAATCGTGTTTCTGGAATGACTATTTCGACATACGCATAATCCACCACGTCAAATTGCATGATTGAGCGTTCCATTTCGCCCGATAATGCCCGTACCAACCGAATACGCTTATCAAATTCCGTGACTCCCAAATTCGACGCTTCATCAAAAATTTCATAGCCCTTGGCTGTACTCGTCGGCAACCCCTTAATGGCCAATAAATGCTTGGCATCGGTTAACTGGGTTTGATCCACTTGCAAATCAAACTGTTTTCCATTCTGAAGAATATTATACGCAATATTGTTATAACTTAATTCGCGTAAAATCGCCCCCATCTGCTTGCTTTCTAACTGTTTGTATAAATCCACATATTTAATTTTTTTCTTTTTCTTTTTGCTGGTCTTTTTTTTGGAGATCACTGACGAGTCAAATGTGGGTGCTTCCTGCTGAGTCATAACCGCCACTGGATTCTTGGTCTCAGATGCCCCTCGAAATTGCCATACCACACTCAGAACTAATACGGCACCTACCACCACACCCGTGATCACCTGATACCGACGATTGGTCTTAATGGCCGATAAAATGGCCAAAAGCCGATCCCGAATCACATCGATACGACGTGATGGGGCCGACGATTGATTGGTATCGTTACTCTCTAAAGCATCGTCATCTAAACCCAAACCATCGAGAGTTTCAAGGGAATCGTCAAAGTCATTTTCTAATGGATTGTCTTCAGCCATAGTACTAGTTTACACCTAAACCGGAATTTGTTGAATTTCTTTAAACGTTTGAACCGCCGACTGAACAATGGTCGTCACCATTGAAATCGATAAATTAAGCTTTGCCGTGGCCAACACCACTTCATCTTCGGACACATTCCCCTTAATAAACCCGTCAATTAAATCATTCATTCGAAACTCTTGATCACTCACATTCTGCAACGATTTAATGGCGTTATCTAAAAAAATCTGCAACGGTACAACCCGCAAGCTCTGAGGATTCGCCGCGGCAGCATTTTGAGCCACGCCAGTATTGGCCTGAGCCAAATAGGTAGGGTCCATTGCTTCCAACGACATCACCCGATGCGTGGGTGCCACGGAGGCCTTCTGTCGCCGTTTCTCAAGTTCATTGGCCCCCATATTGGCACTGGCCGCGACGGATTGCCCGGCCACTGATTCGCTCCCCGCCATCGCCGCCCCCATCGCTTTTCCGGCCATGGCCGCGGTTGCGTCTTTAAATAATGCCCCAAACGACGCCGCCGCATCGGGCGATACCCCCGTCGACGCACCGGCTAATTGACCAACATTTTTTATATTATTTATGTGATTTGGAATTTGTGTCATCGCAATAATTCCAATGTATTCTGAAACATTTGTCGAGAGGATTTAAACGCCGTGGTATTCGCCTCGTACAATAAATTAGCATAGGACAACGTCACCATTTCATCGTTCAGTTCAAAGTTAGGTGTACGCAAAATACCATTTTCATCCGCAAATACATGTGATGGGTCCAAAATCTGACCAAATGGCGCATCGGATTCCATAATGCCGGCCACGCGCGCCCCCTGTTTATCGGGAACCACCACCGCATATTTTTTACGATACGGCTCGCCTCGATCCGTCATGTGAGTCGACACGTTGGCAATATTTTCAGCAATAATACGCAATCGATACTTTTGAACAAGCATGCCATTGCCAGCCACATTTAATGCATCCATCGATCCGCTTTTTGCCCCCATTACAACCACCGAAACCATTAAAAACATTACTATTTTTATCACTTATCCGCCCTTTCCAAGTGTCACCACTTTTTTTGTAATGCCTATTTTTGTGCTCAATAATCGCACATAGGCACTATGTTTTAACCGTATTTTTGTTGACTTTACCATTTCATCGTCAATATTCACCGATTGTAACATATTGGTATTTCCATACAATCGAATCGCATCATCCACCTCATCTTGAAACCGCATGGGCTTAAAATCAGGGGTTGATGCATTGGCAATATTGTACGCCGACGCATTTTGACGACGGTTCATATCATAAATCGCCGCTTCTAAGCGATCGGATGTGGGATCAAATAATCCGCTCGCCGTACCCGCCGCCATGGTTGATACCGAAAAAAGACATATCCATAAATAAACTTTCAAAATAAACTCTTTTTTATAATAATTCATATAACAAAAACCTTCAATGTTCCCCGTCATCCGGTAATTTTTGCTTCAAATTACACAACACCCGTGAATGCAATCGACTGGCCGTGGCCTCAGAAATATTCATTTTAATTGATACGGCTTTTTGAGATAGCCCTTTTCTATAAAACATATCGATAAAATCACGCTCCTCTTTAACCAGCGTGCCGACCAGGGTATTCAATGACCGATACTCATCTTCAAGTTCATAATCCGAATCAATGGCCCCTGATTTATCGGCCACGTTATCGCCATGATGTTCCATCACGGCCTCCAGTGACATCACGTACGATGTGGTTAAGGATGACATTAAATTGGTCACCGTAATGGCCTCACCCGATTGAGACAACTCATTATCTAATACTTGACCCACCCGGGATTTAATATCATCCATCATTTGAGTGTGTTGGTGACTGGCCTTGGATCGCCACTCCTTTCGAATAAAGTCCAACATTTCGCCACGAACACGAATATTCGCATACGTTTTAAACTGGGTATTTTTTGAATCATTAAACCGCCGAATGGCTTTGACCAATCCATCGAACCCCACGCTCAATAAATCATTATAATCCACCGTAGGCGGCAATTTTTTCTTTGAAAAAAGAACCGACGCCACCGTTTCAACCACATAAAAATACTCATTGACCATCGCCGATTCCTCGTCCGTAATCGCATCCTTGGCCACCGCCGAACGAACACGGTCCCCCTGAGATAACTGTCGAATATCAATGTGATCTTGATTGGGCGTATTACTCATCGATGGTAATGTGCGATAAATCAATAAAATTACTTTCGACCAATTGTTCCGCAAATTCATTTATCATTAGTTGATTCACAATGCCATAATCCGTATTATTTTCTTCGGCGTAAAATAGATGATTGGATTTAAATACATTGTCCAAAAAAACCTGCTTAATAAAATGCGTTTGAAACCGCTGCTTAATCCCATCTCGATCATCGGGCTGAGGATCACGCTCCCGTGTGGCCATGTAATTTAATAGTTCGTAATTCATCGACACTTGTGCCACTACTGGGGACACGAATATCATGGCTAAAAAGCCCCAAAAAATGCACCATTGGCGCAAATTAAATGACCTCGATGGTGGCCACCAATGCCCCCGCTTCTTCCATCGCTTGTAAAATCGATATTAAATCCTTTGTATTAACCCCAATACCGTTCAAGACATCCACCAAACTAGACAACGAATTGGTGGGCTTCAAATAATGCATTTTTGTTTTTTCTTCTTTCACTTCAATCTGAGCATCGTCGCCACTATTGGTATCAAACATGCTTTGATCATCGTTTCCCGAAATACGAATTGAAATCCCCCCATGGGTAATTGCCACGGGAAGTAACCGAACATCGTCCCCAATAACCACAACACCCGATTTGGCATTAATCACAACCTTTGACGACGACTCCGGCGACACTTTTATGTTTTCGATCTTCTGAATAATATCGACATACGGCATGCCGGCAATTTCGGCCAAAGGAATCCGAATCGATCCGGCATCCAATGCGGCAACTTTTTTAAACCCATTATTTTTTAACGCCTTTACCACTTTCGATGACATGGTAAAATCAGGTTTATTTAATACCAGCGTAATATTTAACTGATCCTCTCGAGTGACCTTTACCTCTTTCTCCACAATGGCCCCATTTGGAACACGACCCGATGTGGTTTGATTCCTTCGGTAATTTACCCGCTTGGATTGACCTGAAACACCCCCGACAATCACCTGACCTTGGGCCACCGCATATGTTTCAAAGTCGGGCCCCTGCAGTGGTGTCATTAACAATGTCCCGCCCGACAAACTACTGGCATCGCCCAACGACGATACCGTCACATCGACTTTCTGCCCCGGCCGAGCATACGGCGGCAAATTCATGGTGACCATGACCGACGCGACATTACGGGACTTAAAATCCTTTCGATCGGGCGTAATCCCCATTTTCTTCAATAAGTTGGTTAACGCCTTTTGAGTGAATACCGATCGCTGAGTGTCGCCCGTATTACGTAACCCCACCACCAATCCGTACCCAAACAATTGATTGTCTCGCGACTCAATCACACGAGAAATATCTTTTATTTTTACGGTTGAGGCCATGGACATTATTGGAAATACACACAAAACCGCCATCAAAATGTACTTCATCATAATTAAAATACCCAACCAAAGAAGTTCGATAAAAAGCCCGGGGTCTGCTTTGAATTCACAACGCCTTTTCCTTTCAATGAAATATTAAATTGCGCAATCTGATGCGAATCAATCGTATTTTTTGAATCAATATCTGCCGAACGAACAATGCCTGAAATCTGAATAATTTCCGAATCATTATTAACATCCACCATGCGCTCACCTGCAATTTTCATATTTCCATTGGGTAATATTTGTGTCACAACACATGAGACAATGGCTTCAACCTTACTTTTTCGAGTCGTTTGCCCAACCCCAGAATAATTATCATTGCCACCCAATCGGTAGTCTTGCATTTTTCGGTTGGATTTATTTCCCTGTGTGTCCAATGAATATTGATCAAACGTATCAAAAAAACTGGCCCCGATATCGGTTGATTTTCGGGTGGTTGTCCCGGCTTCTTGAACGGCCGTCGACTCCGCTGAAATTTTGACCGTCACTAAATCCCCCACATTAAAACCTCGTTGGTTATCAAAAATGGATGCCGCTTGTGACTTCTGCCATAGTGAATCGGAAAACACACTTACCGAAAAGCACAGACTAAATATTATTAATAATAACTGTTTTTTGATCATATACCATTCCTAACATTATCTTATCATTTAATTGCAGTTTTATTGAATCACCAATGACACCATTTTGTAAAACATGACCATCCAAGCTCAAAACCAAGGCATCTTTTTTTACAATTGCCGTGACTTTATCGCCTTTTTTTACATCGGGCACCGGCTCAAGCATCCATCGTTCAATAACGTCATCGGGTTGAATGTGGTTTCTAAATTGCACATTTGTTGACGGTATTTGACTGATCATGTGTGGCGACAACTGAGCCAACGGCAGTGTATCGTTCACATACGTGGATGCCACCACACGATCACCACGATTCAATTGACGTGTAGCACGCACCACCTGCACCTGCCCTGAAAACCGATACACCTGGGTAACCCGACGCGTGGGTTTGGCATCATTGTGCACATCCAATTTGAGTATTAAGTCGTTTTTAAGCATTAATTTAGAGGGCATTTCAAATGACACCGACGTGCACTCCAAGGGCGACGCGTCCCCCAACTTAGTAATCACCAAATCACGAAATGCCACGTGAGGATACGCCTCATGAATGGCCGATCGAATGGCCTTCTTTAAGGTTGGTTCAAGGTTGATGCAAGACAAGGTACTTGCCATAACAACCCCCGACATTATCCATAAAAAAATAAATGGCATAAATCCTACGTCATTCCCATACCCGCTTTAAGCATGGCTTCACCCGCATTCATCGCCTTGGCCAATAGTTCCAGGCCCTTTTGTGTCATAATCATTTCCATCATTTCCTTAATAATATCCACATTGGAATTTTCAATGGAAAACTGAACCACTTGCCCGGTGGCGTTTCGGCCCGGCACTTCAACGATTGGCTCTCCAGAATCCATAGTTTCAACATAAAAATTGTTTCCTACATTTTTGAGTCCATCGGGATTGGTAAACCGCGCGATAAGCATTTGACCAATTTCTCGGGGCGTTGCTTCATTATTTACATTAGCAAATACTCGTCCTTCTGGATCCACGGTTACTTGCGTTGTGTTATCGGGAATTCGAATGGGCGGATCGACCATGTGCCCGGATTGTGAAATAATATTGCCGTCCACATCGCGAGCAAAATTACCGGCCCGTGTATACACCAAATCCCCATCGGGTTTTCGTAACTGAAAAAAACCTTCCCCACGAATGGCCATATCCAATTCATTATTGGTTACCTGCAAATTCCCTTCCGAAAAATCGGTTGAAATGGCCTCGACCCGAACCCCCGTTCCCAATTCAATCCCCCGCTTCTTTTTAACATACGGGGTTTGATCTTCGTCTTCCGCATATTTTGACTGCGCTTCCTGAAGAATGACTGGAAACAGTGAAGCTAACTCAACCCGTGTCTGTTTGTACCCCGGGGTTTGAGCATTCGAAATATTATTCGTAATATTGAACATCATTTTTTGATATGTTCCGAATCCGGATCGTGAAATATTAAACTGTTGAAACATGTATTCCTCCTTAAATTATTGCGGGTTTGCCGCCTGAACAGCCAAAGACATACTTTTTAAATAGGCCTTAACCATTTTAACATTCCCTTCATGGCCATTTCTCCATTCCGGAACAAGGCCAATATAACCTTTCGTAATCGATGCGTCACTGACATAGCCCTGCATAATTTCAACATTGGCCGCGGTCATCTTATCGGGATTTTCCCAGTCTTCTTTAGAAAAATAAAAAATAGTTTGATTAAATGACTGAAGGTCATCGCTATTGGTTGGCCACTCTAAACGAAACACATCGACGAGTCGATCATTTTGATAAATAACGCCTTCTTTGGTCACATTAACACCGGCACTTTCTAAATAAATATACCCATTTTCACCCAATACGGGAAACCCATCAGCAAAGGTAACCAATCGACCATCATCATCTAAAACAAAACGGCCATCTTGAGTGTAGGCGGGCCATTGCCCTGGCAACTCCACTACAAAAAACCCCTTCCCCTCAATATAAAAATCAAGCGCGTTTTTAGTTTCCCTAGGATACCCCTGAGACAGCCGATAAAACAATATCCTCTTCATTTTTCGGGTTTTGTTATCATAGTAATACCCCACCCCAGACTCTTTTGCCCCCGGGACATTCTGGGCCGCCGTATACACAATAAATGACTTCATGGCATCTAAAAACCCCCCCATGGATGCTGAATTCATTTTCAACGTTGAATCCACCACATCATCGTAAAATTCGTAATGCAAGGGATTATGCTCTGCCGAAAACAAATTTAAAGATATTATCAAAAGGAATAAAAAGATTAATTTCATTTTTTCAATCGCTTAAACTTAGATCGTAACCCAGCCCGCTTCTTTGCCATTTTTTCTAAATAAAAAATAAAGGCCAAAATTTCCGCGATCACTTTAAATAGTTTTGGCGGTATTTCGCTTTTTATTTTAAGCGATGATAGTAATTTTGACAAATTTGAATCTTCAACCATCGGAATATCATTTTCTTCGGCCAATGTTAAAATTTTCTGTGCCACTTTTCCCCGCCCGGATGCTACAATGCGAGGTGCCTTTTTCGAAGATTGATCATACTGAATGGCAATGGCTTGTAAGTTTTCCTTATCTTGATTCGAAAGCTCCCCCATACGTCGCTTGATTTTTTTTTCAAGCGCCTGTCGTTTTTTTACAATTTTGTCTTTTCGATGCTTCATATTTCTGTTTGAATCCGTTTTACCTTTGAAATATCTTGCGATGGGGCAATGAACTTTTGAATATTTATTTTTTTCCGGGCGGTTTTAAAGGACGTCATTTCATATTGATGCTTCGCTAAATTATCCGCCAATTCTTGACGAAATGAACTGGCATGGTGCACGGCTGATTCTTTATCGGAATACACTGTACACCACACTTTGAAACCCAAAACCGTTAAAATAACCGTCACTTTTCCCAATGCCTCGGAATCCATGCTCAAAATAATCTTTTCTTGATCTTTGTCGTCATCCGTCCGTTTTGATGATGTGGATTTTTTGGTCGCCTGTTTTCTTAAAAGCAATTCGATAACGGCTTGAGCCGCTAAAGGGTTTGGTATTTGAAAATAATGATACGACTCCAATAGTCCCAAGGGCTGCTTAATGGATTCCTGACTTAGAATAAGTTGCGCGATGGCATTTTCCTTTAATTGTGCCAACGCCTTTAAATATTGATTGGCCAAAGACCCACTCAACAGCCCCTTCTTCATTAGTCCTTTTAAAAAACCCGTCATTGCAAATAAATCATCGATAAATTCACCCGGACTCGATAACCATTGATTGCCTTGATTCATTTTTCTTATTTTCTTTAGATTATCATTAAACTCATCAAATAAGGCGGCAAATGACGACAACCCCGGTGCATCTTTCAATGATTTTTGCAATAATGTACCCATTTTTTGTTGCATGGCTTCCAAATGTTTTAATGTTTTAGCCATTACCGCATTTTTGCCAAATAAATTTTGAAGAATACCAACATCATCCGCCGCTTCGCCCAACCCTTTCGATACCAATAATACCGCGTGTTCTTTGGCCGATAATGATTTCTTTCCCTTCAATAATTTATTGACCAGTGCAAAACTATCTTCCGAAATCTCAACCCCATGTGTTGCCATCAAAAGAGCCAAATCCTTATTGTGATCATTTACAGGGACCTTAATTGTCGCTAGTTGCTGTAAAATATCTTTGACCGTTAATGGTTTAATTTGGGTTTCAACCACTGGCGCGGCAGATGGTTTCGTTGGCCCGGCCGCTGATTCCGATGGTGCTTTAACGCCCGATGCCGATTTTGTCCCGGGGGCTGACACCTCTTTGTGCATTTGAAAGGCTTCATCAGCCGGGGCCAATTCTTTGGATACAGGCGTTTTTCCTCCGGGCCAAATGGGACCACTATTTGATAATCCGCCTGAATTTACACCATAGCTCACGGTTTTGTTACTCCTTCAATCAACTGATTAAAATATCGACCATAATTAACATTAGCCATATTGGTAAATAGATTATCGATAAAATAAAGAGAT
>JBMTIN010000011.1:0-15851 GCA_049437345.1 Candidatus Marinamargulisbacteria bacterium | reverse complement strand
ATGCCGAATAGATGGCGCACCGGTATCCCCCGGCGATGCGTGTTGTCATTTAAATGGCTCGGGACAAGATATTGTCACACTTGAACGAACCCTTCTTAATTTTTTACAACGACTCAGTGGTGTAGCTACCATGACACAGCAATTTGTTCGTGCTCTGGACGACCCGAACATTCATATTTTGGATACGCGAAAAACTACCCCACTACTACGTCATCTTGAAAAACAAGCCGTTGTGGCCGGCGGCGGGCACAATCATCGCCAGGGTTTATACGATATGATCTTGGTGAAAGAAAACCATCTTATTTCATACATCAACACCCACGGCATTGCGGCATTTAATCATCAACTCACCACACATAAAAAAACCCATCCAAACATTCTTATTGAAGTGGAAGTGGCCGAAATATCGCTTTTATCCGAACTGGATTTAACCCCCATTGACATCATTATGTTCGATAATATGTCCCTGACCAAACTCACACGTGGCCTACGCATCATTCAAGATAGCCGCGCCACGATACTCACTGAAGTCTCGGGCAATATTGATCTTGACACGATTCACCAGTACCGTGGTGTCCCCATCGACCGGATTAGTATCGGACGTTTAACCCATTCCGTAAATGCTCTGGATCTGTCATTATTAGTGCAATGATTGATTTTAACTTAACCACCCCATTTGAAACACTGGATCATGTAAAATTACATAACACCGCCGCGCAATGCGAGCAATGTGGGCTATGTAAAGAACGTACAAATGTGGTTTTTTCGGCCGGAAATACCGCCGCTAAACTCATGATTATTGGCGAAGGTCCCGGACAACAGGAAGATGAACAAGGGGTACCTTTTGTGGGTCGCGCCGGGCAATTACTCACGAAAATACTCGATTCCGTTGGAATCCAGCGCGACGATATTTATATTACAAATACGGTGAAGTGTCGCCCACCTAAAAACCGCACCCCATCCCCCGATGAAATGACCGCCTGTCAGGGATATTTAATCCGACAAATTCAACTCATTAAACCCAAAATAATTGGTTTATTAGGTACGGCCGCCGCCACCGCCGTGCTCGGTGATATTCAACCCATATCAAAAATCCGTGGGCAATGGATCACGGTTCCAGTTGATTACATGTCTGATGATTTATATATTATGCCAATGTTCCATCCGTCCTATTTATTACGCAGTCCATCCAAAGAAAAAGGGGCCCCTAAATGGCTGACTTGGACCGACATGAAAGAGGTTAAGGCGGCCCTCAGTTTTTATGATATAATGGGGTGACTATGAACGAAAATAAACGAAATAACCGTCCCAATCACCCACATCGACGACGACGACGCCCGTCCTCTGAAGGAAAAGATTCAACAGAAACGCGCCATCCCCGATCATCTTCTCGTAGCCGGGGGCCCCGTTCAAACCGATCCAAAAACTCAAAATGGAACCGCTACCGAATATCGGAACACTTTATGAAACGAGATTTTGATTCTCGAAAAAAAGACTGTGCTTGTGGCAACTCATTACGGATTAGTCTTGGCCTGGTTGGCATTATTGAAGCACTTCGTGCCAAAATAAACAAACGCATCGAAATTCTTACTGGTTACTACTGCCCTGAATGCCGTGATCGACAATATGGCATTAAACGTGATTTCCATCACCAAGGTGTCGCCGCTGATATTCATGTTGAAGGCATTCCACCTACAGAATTATTTTTATTGGCCGAAACGTTTCCTGAAATTAAAGGGATAGGAATTAACTTTGATGAACCCCATGTGCATATTGATACCCGGAAAGAAGATGAGCGACAATGCTGGGTTGAAACAAATGGCGAATGGATTCCCTTAACTGATGACAATCGAGATGCTTATATTTTGACCACTACACCCCCCGATGCCACATCATCATCCGATCAATGAATTCAAACTATTTTTAAGGGTTCAAAAACAATGCTCCCCACATACGTTATCTGGATATATACGAGATATCCATCAATTTTTTGACTTAACCACACCGAACAACATTGCGTCCGTCGATGAAACCACCATATCGAACTATTTAAACCAGTTGCATCAACGTAACGTATCCCCTCAAAGCTTGTACCGAAAATTAGTGTCACTCAACCAATTTTGGCAATTTTTATGCAAAAAAAAGACGGTCCCTCGAAACCCTTGGGTCAATATTCGACGCCCTAAACTTCATCGATACCTGCCCGTCTTTATTGAAGAACATACAATGCTAGAGTTACTGAATCATTACCCCAATAAACGCCCTGCCGATATCCGAAATAAAGCTATTCTTGAACTGCTATTTGCATCGGGAATTCGGGTTAGTGAGTTGGTGCAACTCACCCCCCGCTGTATTCAACTCGATCAAAATGAATGCCGTGTGATTGGTAAAGGAAATAAGGAACGCATTGCAATATTTGGGGATCGTGCAAGCCATGCCATTTCAATGTACCTATTGAATGTTCGACCATTATGGCGCACATCGGCATCCAGTGCACTATTTATTTCAACACGTGGCACGACTTTAACCACGCGAAGCATTCAACGAATTGTTCGAGATGCCAATCAATACCACACCTCCCCTATTCAATTAACCCCGCATGCCTGCCGACATACTTGTGCCAACCTATTGATGGGGCATGGCGCTGGCATTCGAGAGGTTCAGGAATTTTTAGGCCATACCTCCATCGCTACCACGGAACGATACACCCATATTCCAACAAACAAACTAAAAAAACGATTTTTAGATGCCATCGATGCACCGGTTGCCGAAACGGATTAATTTCGGTTTAATAATCATATGACATCATTGGTTTCTCGCGCTAAAAAGTGTTTATCAAATGTACTTAGTCACGCCACAGAATTGGAAATTGAGCGTGGCGAAGGCACCTACTTGATTGACCGATACCAGCAACGGTACCTGGATCTTGGGGCCGGCATTGCCGTGAACTCTACAGGACACTGTCACCCTGATGTTGTGCACGCCATTCAGGCGCAATCCACCCAATTGCTGCATGCTTGTGCGGGGGTTGTATATTATGAACAAAATATTGCATTGGCGGAACAATTATGTGAAGCCAGTGGATTAAATGCGGTATTTTTTACACAAAGTGGGGCCGAAGCCGTTGAAGCCGCATTAAAATGTGCTATTCATGTAACCAAAAAACAACGCGTCATTGCCTTTAAGGGAAGCTTTCATGGCCGAACATTGGGGGCACTATCTGTGACCACATCCAATAAAAAATACACCGAAGGGTACCCCCTGGCCATTTCAGATCCTATTATTATTGATTACCCCAACTTTACTCAAAACCCCGCCCCTACTGATACCTATGAAGGCTATGTATCCTATCTAAATAACCAGCTGTCTGAACAAGACCCATCACATATTGGTGCATTGATTATTGAGCCATTCCTCGGTGAAGGCGGATATATTCCAGCGCCGGATGGCGTATTAAAGATACTTAGATCGTGGTGTACAAAAAATAATGTCATGCTTATTTTTGACGAAATTCAATCGGGAATGGGCCGAACAGGCACATGGTTTTATTATCAACACGCCAATGTGATGCCCGATATATTAACATCCGCCAAAGGCATTGCTTCGGGACTTCCGTTAGGCGCCTGTATTTCAACACAAACAATCATGGACCAGTGGACAACGGGGTCCCACGGTGGCACCTACAGTGGAAACCCATTGTCTTGTGCGGCGGGTATTGCCACGATGAATGTCATTCAAAAGCAATTACCGCAGGTTCAAGTATTGGGGGATTTTTCACTTTGTTATTTGAAGGAAAAACTAGCTGATTGTGACATTATTCGTGATATTCGAGGCAAGGGACTCATGATTGGTATTGAATTTATTACACCCGATGGCGAACCGCATTCGCATGCATTAACGGCCATAAAAGACCACTGCCTCAAACATCGTGTGTTAGTGGTAGGGTGTGGTCAGTATAATAACGTTTTGCGCCTCATGCCCCCCCTAACCATATCAAAAGAAGACCTCACCCAAGGATTGGATACCGTTATTAACGCATGTCAGTCCGTGTAATTATTGGCCGAAATGCGGTGAAGCAGTATTTAAACTCCAACCAACATATTGAAAAAATATTCGTTCGAGAACGACAAAAAGTTAACCAAGACTTAAATCGTCTGATTGGGCAGGCTCGTGATCAAGGACGGCATGTCCAATGGCTAGCCCCCCATAAATTTGATGACCGATTTAGTGGCGATCATCAGGGCATTGCTTGTATTCTGCATGATTTTAAACAATATGATATCGCCGATGTGGTTCGTGAGTCGCCACAAACTGTAATGGTTCTAGACCATCTCAATGACCCTCATAACTTTGGCGCTATTTGTCGAACGGCTGAGGCTTTTGGCGTTCGTCATCTTATTTACCCTAAAAATCGAGCCGTGCAAATAACCCCATCCGTTGAAAAGGCCGCCGCTGGAGCCACTGAAAACATTGTATTTACCAAAGTAACCAATTTGCGACAAACCCTCGACTATTTGCAAAAAAATGGGTATTGGATTTATGCCGCATCATCAAATATGGGGCAACCCATTCATACAGTATCATTTAATGCCCCCAGGGTCCTTATTTGTGGATCTGAGGAAAATGGGGTATCGCCAGGACTGACAAAATTAATCGATGAATTTGTGCATATCCCCATGCATGGAAAAACATCTTCTTTAAATGTATCCGTTGCAACGGGTATAATGATTCATACGATTGCCTCCCAATAAAAAATAAACGATTTATTCTATGATTCTATCTGTTCGGCATCGAATTTTAATTCCATTTGTACTAATAACCATTTTTATGGCATTTTTTGTTATGTTGACTTGTTTTGAATTCTTACAAAACTATCTTAACCAACAAACACAACTTAAAGGGTACCAAACCCCGATCGCCACTCACGCCCCATTTATTGACTTACCCCTACCCGCGACTACTTACCAAGCTAAGCGCCACCCGACAATGGGCCACGTATTGCAAGAAGACAACAACACGCCCATGCCTATCGCCACATTTTTACCGCCTAAAAATAAGTGGCCAACCAACCTCCATGCGATTTATATTGAATCGAACGGCCAGCTCTACAATACCGATACCGCCATGCCTATACGCCATAATACATCACTCACTAATACAATGAAGCTGCGTAAAAATGGGCAGCTATTTCACCGAATACGACGCCCCCACCCGACTATTCAAAAACTATATATGGACATTGATATTTATTCAGGGGACATTTATCAACGATATCAAATGGCACTTGCCGGATCATTTGCAATAATTTTACTCATCAATACCATCATTGTGATTATTTTTTCTCGGACTTTAAATTTTATGACCATATCTTTATCTAAGATAACAACGGTGGCTAAAAAACTGGCTAATGGTCAAAAAGTCACGCCCATAGAAGTCAAAAGTCACGATGAATTTGGTCAACTTGCCCAAAGTATCAATCATATGATTCATACGATTCATACCAAAACATCCACAATTATTGATCAAAAAAACCAATCCAAAATGATGATTGATGCATTGCCTGAAAGCATTATTTTTACGGATACCAATCATGCATTGATAATGGCCAATCGCCAGGCCGAAGCACTATTTGCATTTTCAAATGACACCGCAAAAGGCCCGCAACTATTAAATTATTTACGACAAAATGTCTTTCCCAAGGTATGGGCTGAATTAAAGCAACCCCTTGCCAACGTCCCAATTCGACAATCCATAACACTTCCTAACCAAAATGGCCGTCATGAATCGTATCAATTAACATTATCCCCACTTCATCATGCCCCTCATAAAAAAATTGGAATTTTAACTGTCATTTACCCCATTAAACCGCCTCAACATACGGCATTACTTCATGCATCGACACTTCATACTGGCATTAATGAATTACGCACCCCACTCACGGTGATTGACGGCTTTTTAACTCGACTAAAAAATAAAAAAGATGGGCCATTAACCGAAAAACAAGAGAGTATATTGTCCGTATCCTTGTTAAATAATAAAAAACTAGCCCGTCATACCCAATATTTATTGGATTTACTCATGATTCAAATGGGCGCCATTAAATTAATTAAAGGCCCCCATAAAATGAATGCCTTGATATCGGATATTCATGATCAAGTCACGCCGATGATGGCCAGCAAAAAAAACACCCTTGCTCTTCATTCCAATGCGAATGAGATGTCGATTTTATTGGATCAAAAACACTTCCAAAACGCACTTAAAACCATCTTAATTTATATGCATGAGCATACCCATGAAGATGCCATGTCATGGACGGTATCCCATCAAAAAGATGCCATAAAAATAATGCTTCATGCCCCCAAAATGGTGTTAACATCCGACCAAATTCAATCCATAAAAACAACCCTCGAATTTACGCCATCAGGTCCGACCAAAAACCCCATCTGCATTATTGAATTAATGCTTTCAAATACGCTGATTCAACAACACAATGGCCACATAACATTTACAAGCCACCCCGATCATGGCACATCATTTTCGATTCACATACCATACGTATCCAAATCATTTGAGTTCAATCATTTAAATTATGAGGAAGCAATTGACAATGCATCGCACTGACAGATATTCTTATAGACGTTGAGGTTCATATTGAATCTCATTTCTTTATTGGAGGGATGGCGGAGTGGTCAATCGCAGCAGACTGTAAATCTGCCGAGTTTATCTCTACGTTGGTTCAAATCCAGCTCCCTCCACCACCGATTATGCATCAAAAAAAGTATCGCTGAGTTCAAATATTGGGGATTCTTTTTTGGGTTTTGGAATCGGAGCATCGGTTATTTTTAACCAAATAAATACTGACGTTCCTTCACCCATCGTTGATGTCATCTGTATTAAACCACCATGGTCTTGAATAATTTTTGATACAATTGAAAGCCCTATACCAATATTTTTTTTGCTACCTTTTGTTGACTCGTAAGGAATAAATGCCATTGATAAATCCTCGGCCGACATCCCACATCCTGTATCAGAGATAACCATACAAAGACCGTCAACCTCGACCCCATCGCATAAAAACGAACTATTTTTAAGATGAATACGAATATTGCCACCATCACTTCCGATCGCATCCATTGCATTGGAAATAATATTAATCAATACCTGACCCAGTGTTTGGTAATCAGCACATACGGTTGACTGTACCAACTCATTTTCAACGTGGACTCGAATCCCTCGAGACTGGCAACTGGCACTGCTTAACATTAAAATATCGTCAACCACATGTATAATATTAATCGGCACGTACACAGGACTACAGTTAACACTCAAATAGTTTAAAATTGGATGAATCAACGTATTCAAACGATCCACGGTTTGCAAGACAACATTAAATAATTGACGAACCTCAGGAAACCGACTCGATTGCCGAGCACCCAACTCAGCGGTTCCCTGTAACATTTGTAAAGGATTCTTAAATTCATGAGCAATACGTTGTACTAATTTTGCGTAATCGGCATATTGATTCAACTCCATCTGAAGCACCTTATGTTGTTTTATGCTCTTCACGGCGTCAGTTAATTGATGGTTAAGCGTCTCTAATTTTTGAGTCATTTTCTTTTCTGATTGTTTAAATGCAACCAACTGAGATAAAACCAATCCAAATGCCGACATATACGCAAACGTATAAATAATTTTAAGTGAACTCACATTTAAAAAAGGGGGGCTTGCACTTATAATATTGTGGATTAATACCACCATTAAACTAATGGCAATAAGCGAAAAACTGACAATACGAAACCATTTCCCCGCCGAATCGGTATAAAATATTATCGGTAAAATGGCCAATGGAATATACATTAAATGCACTCCCGATTCAAATCCTAAGTGAATGGAGTAGAAAGGCAAAACGAAGACGGACTGAAGAATAATCCCCAATGCGGTAGCTAACTCATATTTTCGAAAATGATTTAGAAACAAAATAACTAAGTATGAAAATACGGTAATAATGACCATATTTGCCGCCATAAACAAACCAAACCGATGAAAAATCAAATAGTAAGGGGCGGCTGAAATAACCATGATCATGGTAATCTGATTAGTCAGTCTTATTTGTCTTATTTTTCTTGGTGTTAACGAATTATGCATGCCAATGGCTGTAAAAAATTGTATAATTTTTATAATACGCATTTACCATTATAGTATACCCTTAAATATCACCTCTGCCCATTAAATGAAAAAGTAGTAACTTTATGGCCGAATCATAAACTGATTCCAAATTCGCTTTCTTTTTCATTGGAGACAATTCCAATCGATTGAACCAAATAGGATCCAGATGTATATTTTTAAAAGCTATCCGCGTATCTTTCAACACCGTATTTGAATTATTTTCCCCTTCATTGGGTTTATTATTAGTGATAATTTCTGGCGAATAATTAAAGGTCACGCCTTTTAATGTATCTAAAGCGTCAAAAAATGCATTTAGTATTAATGTTTCTGAATCAACATCATGCAATAAACCACACAAATTCAAAATTGACTTCGTCCGATTTTCACTGAATTGATCTAAAATAATATCAAGTCGGGTTGTATTCTGAGCGGATACATCTTTTTTACACTCCGGATTCAAAATCATGGCCAGTATTTCAGGCATTCCTGAAATATCCCCATTTTTTAACTCACGACTAGACTCAAGTTTTTTTTCAGTCGGAATTCCCGTAGCCAATATATTTGAATATCGACCAATCCTCTGATACTTATTCATTATGTGTTTTAGTTCCATATTATTTTCAAGCAAATAAATAATTTCTAATGGTGACTTTTGAGATAATGTCATCGATAACATTTCAGCCATAGAATAAAACACAACCATGTTCATGTTATGGTAAGCGGTGTCTTTGGACACCATAATGGCATTTTGGGAAGGATTCCGATTTAGTTCGACTGAATTAGTAAAGTTTTTAAATAACGGTTTATATGCCAAAATTAATATTGATCGGAAAGACTGACTGTTATCACTTTTTAAATCCACTGAAGGACGTTGTATGTTTCTAGCTTCGTTTATAATTTCATCAAATGCCGAAAACGCATCATTGAATATCTTCCAGGCATATACGAGATATTCACAAAATGCGACTTTACCCTTTTCTTGAAGTGGTAACTCTTGATTATTTAATTCTTTATTTAAAAATTCCCGAACCTCTATCTCTGATGTCAATGCATATTTGTATCTCTGACAATGATCTTTATCTTGGACAACCACCAAACGAAATAGAGAAACAGCAATATTTACTAAGCCAACCGAACGAATTTCGTCAGCTAAATCATCTAACATTGCATTAAATAGTACCAATGGATTCATGACATCTTGATACAATTTTGAGAATAACTCTTGAACAATTCCAACATCGTTATGCCCTAATTTTTTAATAATATTTTCTACTGACAATGGTGCTGGAAACGCCAATTTTAGCCCTTCAGACACCCATGACCACAACTTAATATCGCGTGGCTGACAATCAAAACCATTGGTGCTTATCATCTTATTAAACAAGACAACATACTTTTCGTGATACATCATTACCGTTTTAAGATCATCGGGAGTGGGTAGTAAAGGATCCCTCAATGATTGAATTTTATGGTACATACGTCCCATCGCTACCACGGTTTGATCCATATGGTCGCTATAAAAAAAATGATTTAACTGGCCATATAATTTATCTTTTTTACTTTTTTCTGAAAAATGCTTCGGATAATTTTCCAAATTATGTTTCCCTTGCGTTGCAACTTTCCCAAAGGAATTTAATTGATCACAAAGATTATTCAAATTTTTCATCAACTGTTTAAATTGTTTTTTGCCACTGGATTGTTTTTTGATGTCAGTTTTTTGATGTTTTTTGGGATGAGATAAAATTGGAGAATCAGAATGATATTGATTGCCAATTAAACAAGGCGAAGAAAAATTGCTATCTAAGGGTATTTCATATCTTTCATGCACCGGATTCTTTGATCTCAAAGAATTACTCTTTGAATCACTCTTTCCATCATGAGTTTCTCTAGAATCGGTCCTAGATTCAGATGAATCTGGAGAAACTGCCTTATTTACGCATTCCGACATACGTATAGTATTAATATTCGCCACAGTCAATCACACACCTTTTAATTATATTTTTAATGACTAATATCACACATGGCCATTAAATTAAAAATATCTTCCGGAAAACAAATTGAAAATTATCATGCAAAATAGTTATTGTAAAGAATTATTTTTATTTTTTCTCTGATAACATTGTGCTCGCTATTTTAAAATTGTCCAGTGTTAGCTCTCGTCGCATATAACGCAACAATGCCAATTGATTAATCGAGGATATAAATTTTTTGTATGTCATTGGTTTATTAATATAAACCTTAGCCCCAGCATTAATCACATCCATCACTGTCTGTTTTTCGTAATAACTACTAATCGCCATAACATCTGGTGCGCTAGGATCCGTAGGGTTATTCTTATAAATCTCATGAATCAATTGAATGCCATGCCCATCCGGCAACCCTAAATCTAAGGCAATTAAATCAATTTTCTTATTAAGAATCACCTGACGTGATTCAGATAAATTCTCAGAAAAATACGGAGTAAATGGTTTATTTTTAACAAATTGATGGTACACATCTATAATGTTTTTTTCATCGTCAATTATCAAAATATTTGGGTTATTTGACTTTGAAAATAATTGACGCCCCGATAATCCTTCACGAATACGCACCAGTTTTTCTGATTGACTAGCTAATGATTCAAACCCAATGGAAGGTAGTCCCAAATCAAATAACGTATTATATGAATCAATCACGGCATTAAATTGCTGCATATCGGCCACCAGTCGTTGATTAAAAATACTCTGCTTAATGGTAATCGCTGATTTAAATAAATCTAAAATAGCGATTTTGGTAAATGGTTTTTTTATGTATTCAACTACCCCATATATTGGAATTAGATCATGAAATTGAATAGCATCCAATCGAGCTGACATTAAAATAATCGGTGGTAGCCGTTGCTGATCTAAAAAAATAGCATTAATAATCGCCGCATGGTCAATCTGGTCCACACATAAAATAAGCGCCGAAACAAACTGGTTTGAATGTATTTCAAGTGATCGATATTCATCCAATGAAGATACAAATTGCATATCGGCCACGCCCTCAAAAATCTGTGAAAATATAAATCGATACTGAGGATCTTGATCCACGCACAACACACAAGGGCGTATGGATGGCTTAAATAACGACGATAACATTATTGCTTTCGCCCAAAATCCGCCGGAATTTCTCCCCAATCTTTGGTCAACCACTTGTGAATGGGCCATGTTAAGGAATTCTCCGTCAACCATATTTCGGCCCTATTCATTAATTCAATCATTGGCATTGTCTGAGGTGTTTTTTTTAACGTTGTTTTGGACTTTTTTCGTTTTACCCAGCCAATCGCAACATCGGAATCCGAATAAATTGGTAACGATAATCCTTCCCCTTTTTGCCAAGACAAGGCGTGAACCAATGCCAAAAATTCGCCCCCATTGTTCGTACCCAAACCGTCAATTTTTTTATGAAAAACACGAGTTTTTGTGGCGGTGTAAACGCCCTGATACTCAACAACCCCAGGATTTCCACTGCATGCTGCATCGACGGAAATACTATTACTAATAATATCCGGAAGTACGGCCTGACGCAGATCCTGAAAAGTATCTGGCCCTGTAGAAAATGCTTCATCCGCCGCCCATTTTGTTTTAAATGATTGGTATCTCGCCCCCTGAAAACCATGAACCTGAGCCTTGGCATCGTCCCAGGAAGTATAAATCCCAGGAGCACGCCCTGACCATACCACGTACCATTTTTGAACCGTCACAATGACAACCTAACGTTTAATGCCTGATTATGCGCATCAAATCCCTCCTCGGTGGTTAATGCGTCCACATCCACCACGGCCGCCATCAATGCATCTTTTGAATATGATAAATACGATGAGTATTTCATAAAATCCATCACCCCTAAGGGGGATGCAAACCGTGCTGATCGTGCTGTTGGCAATACATGATTGGGGCCTGCATAATAATCACCCAAAGTTACCGGAGTATAAGGCCCACAAAAAATAGACCCGGCATGGCGAATATTTCGACGCCAATCCAATGCGCCATCAATTAACAAGACCAAATGCTCAGACGCGCACTCATTAATCGCGTTTATGGCCTCAGCCGATGAATCTACAATAACAATAACACCATTGGCTTTTGATTCAGATAAAATAGATTGTCGTTTTAGATGCGGTAACTGACGCTCCGCATGATCATTCACGGCCAAAGCAATCTCCTTTGATGGCGCAATACATATGGCGGACGCATCGGGATCATGCTCCAACTGCGCCCACATTTCTGCGGCGGCCGAAGGGGCATGACGCATACTGTCTACATAAACACAAACCTCCGATGGTCCGGCCGGTTTATCGATATCTACCACGCCATACACCATTTGCTTCGCCGCCGTAACAAACCGATTACCGGGCCCCACAATTTTATCAACGGCATGAACGGTATCTGTTCCATACGCCAAAGCAAATACCGCTTGTGCCCCACCAACTTGATATATATCTGTAACACCCGCAATATCTGCCGCCACCAATACACTTGGTGGAATCTGACCACCCGTCGGCGGTGACACCATGGCAATTCGAGAACATCCAGCAATAACGGCTGGAATGGCCGTCATTAATACAGATGATGGATATGCCGCTCGGCCACCCGGAACATATAACCCCACCGCATCTAATGGCCGGTACTGAACGCCATACACCCGCTGATCGGATACAGACTCCCAATCCCTGGGCAATTGATTTAAGTGATATTCATGAATATTTTGAGCGGCATTTTTTAATGCGGTAACCACCTTTGAGGACACCATTTGATAAGCCGATTTGATTGTATCAGAGGTTAGTTGAATATCATCTGAAGATAATGCCACATGATCGAATTTTTGAGTTAGCGCACACAACCCAGCATCCCCATCCGATTGAACGTGATCCTTTATCGCATTGACTTGATCAAATATGGTGGGGTCAATCGATGCCCCGTGTAAAGAATGATCACGCATCCATGCGCTCAATTCATCACAACTGTTAATTGTAGGAAAACCCATGACCTTCATTTTAACAGAAATTGATTTAACTTTTCAGAAAAATTTGGAAATGACGTTGCAATGCTATCGGCCCCATCCACCGGCCCATCAATTTTAAATGCGGCCATCGCAATTTTAGCCGACATGGCCAATCGATGATCAAAATGAGCATCAAAGTGAATATTCTTGGGCTGAACAGAACGCCCCACAATATCGAAACCATCATCATATTCCTGACAATCCCCACCCAATGCACGGACCAACCGAATGATCCCCGAAATTCGATCCGATTCTTTAACACGAAGCTCTTCCGCCCCACGAACACGAAATACCCCCGGCTGTGTTAAGGCCAACATCGATAAAATTGGCAATTCATCAATAATATTGGGAACCATCTGAAGTGGAATATCTGTATTTTTTTGATTCGATGACGGCGACACATGAATATCGCCCATAGGTTCATAAGACATACTATTGGAGACCACATGAACATCGGCACCCATCATTTTTAAAGCCTCCAGACAACCAATTCGAGATGGATTTAAACCAATCGACGTTAGCACAACCGGCGTCCCACACATCAGCCCACAACAAATAAAAAATAATGCAGATGACATATCCCCTGGAATCTGAATTGGGATTTCAGGAGCCACTAATCTTGATTCAGTCATTGAAATAGTCCCACCACTTGTATCAATTACCGCCCCAAAATGTGCCAATAACCGTTCCGTATGATCACGACATGCCTCTGGCTCCGTAATTTTAACCGGAACATTTGACGCACATGCAGCCAATAGTATCGCGGATTTTACTTGCGCACTAGCCACGGGCATATCGTAATGAAAATGGGGGGTTAATTTTGAGTTACCAACAACACGAATGGGCGGCTGATCATTGCATAATTCAATATGCCCTCCCATGGCCGTTAAAGGCGTTGCGATCCGGCCCATGGGCCGTTGTTGAATCGAAGCATCACCCGTTAACCTTGCTGTAACAGACGAGCCCGCCAACGCCCCCGTAATTAAACGAATTCCCGTGCCGGAATTCCCCACATTTAGTATCGATGTGGGCGATTTTAACGCCGATACCCCAGCACCATGCACCGTAACATGCGTGCCGTCATGATCAATACGAACCCCCAATTGACGAAAAATAGCCAATGTATTCAAGCAGTCATCGGAGCATAAGAACCCATGAAACCGACTCACCCCATGTGCCAATGCCCCAATAATAATAGCACGATGTGAAATTGATTTGTCACCCGGAATGGCATCAATTCGCTTAGAAGTAGTCATTAAATTAAAAACCCTCGTTTTTCACTAAAATTATCATCCCATTCGGATTGATTCTTTTTCTTTTTTTTCTTGTCTCGTTGCTTTTGTAGAAATCCTTTTGAGAACGCCACACTTTGCACTCGAATTTGACTGGGTGATTGATCCGGCCGCTTAATTCGACTCACCATTACGGATACTTTTCGCTCTTTTGATTCAACCCGCTGAGTCAATAATCCCGTCACAGCGCTGGCAATTTTATTGAATTCCCGAATAATAGGCAAAAGCTCTTCGGATTCTTTTTTAGTTAGTTTTGTTTTTTTAGGTTTCGCCATCGGTACTTTCGATATCATCATGGTGATTCAATGGCCCATTTGAATCGATAGACTTAGCGCCACCTGGCGCCGATTTATTGTATGAAATCTTTAATTGCTTACGAATGGTTTTACGTGTATTGTCCAAAGGAAGCTGATTCAGTTCTTCACGTGCAGCTTGCTCTTTCAACTGAATTTCCAAATCATCGATTTGTTTATTTAACTGTGAATCACGACCTTTTAACCGATTATATTTATCAATATTTTGCATCATTTGCTCCAATTGATATTGACTATCGGGATCATCTAACTCAACATCTTGCAAGGCCTCCGCTTTCTGCATCAATTCATTCATCTTTTCTTCCAAGGCTTTCTGAATAACGTCATCGTCACCGAGCTCCTCTTCTTGTGCCAACCCCGCCATTGCCTGAGCTACAACATCGGCATTATTCTTCCCCGACGACTGCGCCGATTGAGCCTGTGCCTGAGAATGCACCTGTTTTTGTTGGGTGTGTGACTGTTCTTTTAGTTGTTCCAACGCCCGATCTGTTTTGGTTTGAAGTTGGCTATTTTCTTCTTTTGATGATGTTTTAACACTCTGTTGGTTTTTGAGCTCTTGAGACAACTCCTTTACTGTATTCATTACTTCTTGCATACCTCTACTTGTATCACTCACTCGTTGAGCGGTCTTTTCAACCTTGCTCTGAAATGCTGCCGATATCATAGGGTCGGGAGTATTCCCGGGTGTTTGAATAGACATATATATTAGTTTAACGGATTCAAGGCATGTTGAAAAATGAATAATTTATAAACTACTCCCTAAAGTTTAAACCAACCAAACAAACATTGTTTACAATCATCTAGCATTTTTATTGAATCATTAATCAATTGCCGTTCATCATCCGTTAAATGACGGTTAATCAAAGCCTCCAATGACCGGCATTGCTTATCAGGATGCCAAGAAATCCTCAACTCCTTTATCCGACGATCAATGCACACTCTTAATTTTTTAAGCTCATTCGGATTATTTGATATGCTTTTCCTCATTAATTTTTCACTATCTAGATAGTGTCGTCACGAGATATTAGCCCAGAGAGCGATACATCGGATTTGA
>JBMTIN010000010.1:0-17556 GCA_049437345.1 Candidatus Marinamargulisbacteria bacterium | reverse complement strand
ATCCAATGCCTTTCTGGAGTGGTGCCATGTTCACACCGCACGTTATGGCACATTAAAAGACGATGTGATACGCAAACAAGCCGAAGCCCCCGCCGTGATTATTGAAATCGATGTTCAAGGGGCTCAAAAGATTCGCCAACATCACGATATTCCTCAACACCATATTTTTGTCGCTCCTCCCTCTATGGATGTATTGGCCCGACGATTAAAAGAGCGCAATACCGAAGACCCACAAACCATTCAAAAACGATTAAAGGAAGCAAAAAAAGAATTGGATCAAAAAAATCCCTATGATACCATTATTGTGAATAATGAGTTGACACAATGTTGCCATGAACTTAATAATGTTATATTAGGTATTTTGACCAAAGGAGTCACCCAATGAGCAAATCAATTCGACAACACATTAATTTAGCTGAACTATTTGAAAAAGTTCCCAACCGATTTTTATTAACCGTAGCGGCCGCCAAACGTGCACGGCAAATTGACGATGGTGCCCGTCCATTAATTGATGCTTCGGTATCCGCAAATTTATCTTTAGATATTGCTTTATTAGAAATTCAACAAGGTAAAATCGTTGTGTCCATCGAAGAAGCCTCCGAAGAGGACTCTATTTTAAGTGAAATTTCCGATTACCTGGATGCCGACATTATTGGCGCCGATACCCCCACCAGTGCTCCCGAACCCATAAAAAAACGTAAACAAGCCACATAGTTACCATGACACGTAACTCATCAGAGAGCATCATTCTGGGTATCTCTGGTAGCATTAGTGCTTATAAAAGTCTCGATATCATTCGAAACCTTCGAAAATCGGGAGTTAAGATTATCCCTTGTTTATCGGAAAGTGCGCATCGGTTTATTACGCCATGGACGGTTGAAACATTGGCGGAAGCCACCATTGTTTCCAGCGATGTTCTGAATGGCACCATTCAACATCTGGCCATGGCATCAAATGCCAACCTATTTGTTTTATGCCCCACCTCCGCTAATATGTTGGCAAAATTAGCTAACGGCCACTGTAACGACATTCTATCGGCCGCATTTTTAAGTTTTACAGGGCCAAAATTACTGTTTCCGGCCATGCACACCGAAATGTGGGACCACCCCATTACACAAAAAAATGTCACAACACTGCGCGATTCTGGCGTGGTTATTATTCCTCCCGATACCGGTGATTTGGCCTGTGGTGATGTCGGGGCCGGACGATTACCCGACGTTAATGTCATTACATCCATTATTCTTGCCTACACAAACGCAGCACTGAACTTAAATGGGCAACGATTAACGATTACCAGCGGTGGTACCCATGCACCCATTGACCCGGTACGTGCTATTTCAAATCATGCATCGGGAATGTCCGGGCATGCCTTAGCCAATATTGCCGCCGGATTCGGTGCCGATGTAACCCTCATTCGAACACACACCCACCCCACACTCAGCACCATTCAGTGTCTTCAAGTTCAGACCACCGATGACATGCGTTCGGCCTGCCAATCAATGGTCCATGCATCGGATGCCTTACTAATGAATGCCGCTGTATCTGATTTTACGGTACCATTTCAGGCCACAAAACACAGCCGTCAACACCCATTATCAATCACACTCACCCCCACACACGATATCTTAGCGGAATTTAATGAACAAAAACCTGATCATTGTATATCCGTGGGCTACTGTTTATCGGATACCGATAATTTAGAGGCATTGGCCCGCAAAAAAAAAGACGCCAAAGGCTGTGACTGGATGGTGGCCAATCACTCCGATAATTTGGGACGTGAGAAACGCCATGTCACGATTATTTCACCGGATAATCACACCCACACCTTCACGGGGTCACTTCCTGCACTTTCCGTTCATTTACTCGACACTATTTTGTGTGGTTCCCCGTCTTGAACACTTTACTTGATCGTACTAAACTAGTGGAATAATAAACTACATTTATTCTTTTGGAGGATTTAACGATGGCAAAAGCAAAAACAACCGGTCAATTATCCATTAACACGACCAATATTTTACCAATCATAAAAAAGTGGCTCTATTCTGATCACGATATTTTTATTCGTGAATTAGTATCCAATGCCTGTGATGCCATTACAAAACATCAAAAACTTAGTCAATTGCAAGATGATATTTCATTTGATGCCGATCCTGAAATTACTGTTAAAACCGATAAAAAGAAAAAAACTGTTACCATTTCCGATAACGGACTAGGAATGACCCGTGAAGAAGTTGAAAACTATATTACACAAATTGCATTTTCTGGGGCCGAAGATTTTGTAAAAAAATATGAATCTGAAGACAAAGATGCCGGTATTATTGGACACTTTGGATTGGGCTTTTATTCTTCTTTTATGGTTGCATCAACCGTTGAAATTCAAACATTATCCTGCACCCCAAATGCAAAACCAGTATACTGGCGATGCGATGGCGATACCGATTACACACTGGATAAAGGAACACGAACATCTGTAGGTACAGATATTATTTTAACCATTTCAGATGACAGTGAAACCTTTCTAGAAGAAGCAACCATTGAAACATTATTAAAAAAATACGCCAATTTTTTACCTGTTACCATTCATTTAAACGATAAAAAAGCCGTGACTCATGGCGCGCCATTGTGGGAAACATCCCCGCAAGATGTCTCTGACGATGATTATAAGGCTTTTTACAACACATTATTTCCCATGTCCGGGGAGCCATTATTTTGGGTTCATTTAAATGTGGATTACCCTTTTAATTTAAAAGGGATTATCTATTTCCCCAAAATAATGCATGAATTGGATACCTCCAAAAGTCGCATTCAATTATTTTGTCAAAATGTATTTGTATCGGACAATGTCAACAACATTTTACCCGAATTTTTAACATTGCTTCAAGGCGCCATTGATTGCCCGGAATTGCCCTTAAATGTATCCCGGTCCGCCCTTCAAAATGATCCTTATGTTCAAAAAATTTCCAATCATATTGTTAAAAAAGTAGGCGATGAATTATCG
Organism: Candidatus Marinamargulisbacteria bacterium; assembly: GCA_049437345.1. Taxonomy (GTDB): domain Bacteria; phylum Margulisbacteria; class Marinamargulisbacteria; order UBA817; family UBA817; genus UBA817. The sequence continues at coordinate 14,558 of JBMTIN010000010.1, read as the reverse complement.
AAGCGATTCAAACAGTCGTTTGATACATTTAAATCAGACTGGAAAGATATTCACCCATTCATCAAATTTGGGATGATGAATAACGATACCTTTTACAAAAAAACCGAGAAAATAACCCTACTTACGGATGCCAATGATACCGTGGCGGTTCTTTCAGATGTCGCGGACACGGCCAAAAAGGATCACGATGGAAAAATTGTGTATGCACAATCAAAAAACCAAGTTGTCGCCCATCAGTCCTTCTTTAAAGAAAAAAATATTCCCGTATTTATCTTTGATTCAGCCATTGATAATCATTTTATTCAATTTATTGAATCGAAATATGATGGTGCCTCGTTTATTTCAATTGACAATGCTCTTAAAGAGTTTTCTGTATCTAAAAATAACGATGAAATTGTGGATGCAGACACCAATAAAACACCGTCCGAAATATTGCCCGATATTTTTAAATCGGCTCTCAACAACGATAATATTACATTTGAAGCCAAACCATTGGATGTCTCTAGTCCGGCCATTATATATGAAGATGAAATGATGAAGCGTTTTGGGCAAATGAACCAGTTTATGCGCCAGGGCATGCCTGAGTTACCCAAAAAATTCACCTGTGTATTAAATAGTGGATCCCCCGTTTTAAAGCAAATAATTGCATTAAATAAAAATGGAAAAACAGACCGTGTAACTACAATTTGCCAACACGTCTATGACTTAGCTGTATTATCTAACCAACCACTAGAGGGCGATCAATTGGAACAATTTTTAAATCGATCCTTATCGCTATTAAACGAAACCATTCAGTAATCACAGACTCAACCATGGGATCCTTGGTTACGAATACCATTCATCAACTGGCCACGCATCGGCTATCGAGAGCCGACGCCTTGGCCGTGGCGAACGCATTATTTGGTGGTAGCATTCCCGATACAGAAACTCAGGAATTATTGGCTCAGCTCCACCAATCCCCCGGCGAAACCACCGACGAACTATTGGGGTTTATTACGGCCATGCGTCAAAATATGACCCCCATTCATTTACAATCCGCCCAACCACTCATTGACCTATGTGGCACTGGGGGCAGTTTACCCAATCGGTTCAATGTATCGACTTGCGTGGCCATGATACTCGGAGCCGCGGGGTATCCCGTGGCCAAGCACGGCAACCGTGGCTCCAAAGCCCCCAATGGTAGTTTTGATTTCTTAGCGGCCCTTGGCATTCCCTATGAACTATCTGAAGAAGCGCATCAACACCAATTGAACACCCTTGGGTGTACCTTCTTATTTGCCCGTAACTATCACCCAGCCGTTCGACACGTAGCCCATGCACGCCAACAATTAGGGCATGCCAGTATATTTAATCTGATTGGCCCATTTTGTAACCCCGCAAGTCCCCCCATTCATGTGATTGGGTGCCCATCACATGCATTGGCGGACCGATTATTAGCCGTGGGACAAGCCTTACCCTACCAAACCCTTGCCTTTATTAGTAATGATATGGGATTGGATGAATGCACCACAACGGGGCCATCTCGACTAATGATTTGGAAAAATAATCAATTAACCATGCACATTATTAATCCTAAAGAATGGGGAATTCAGCATACGTTAAATGATATTTCAGTGTCCAAAAACGCCCTTGGTGTTGATAACGCCCAGCAATTTAAAACACTGATTCACACCAAAAATGCCACGCATCCTATTTCAGAACTTATCGCCCTTAATGCCGCCGTGGTTATGCACGTTGCTAACCCCGATCAATCCGTTTCAGATGGCCTAGAAATAGCACTGAGCATCATTAAAACCGGAAAACTCCAGTCGTTCATCACACCCCCGGACTAATCTGAGGACGATAATAATTGCCCCTTTTTCGCCCATGAATCGCGGGGAATTTCAGTAAATGTAATGTATGTTGCATCCATGGGTTTATTCGCATGTCGATGCAAACTCTCTGTGACGTCCGTTGCAATGGCACTCTTCACATCGTCACTCAATTTTCCGGCTACTTTAATATCGATATAAGGCATATTTAATCATCTCCTTTTTTTATATTTAAATACTCATCAATGGCCTGTTGCCACGTGGGTGGTGTATATAGATCAGCGTACACCCATTTGGCCGTATTTAATACCCCATTTTTAGGGCGAGCGGCCGGCCGCGGATATTCCGCCGATGACACGGGGGTAATCGGGACTTTTAAACCGCAGACATCCAGACAATACTGTGCCACATTGCACCAATGGGTATGCCCCAAAGTACGAAAATGATACACCCCATATGCTGGCGAATTTAGAATTAAATTCACTACCGCTTTGGCAATAATCTGAGCCGACGTTGGCGAACCAAATTGATCATTCACCACACGAAGCGCCGCTCCTTGCCGGGCCTTCTTTAAAATAGCATCAATAAAATTGGGTTTATCATGACCAAATACCCATTGCACACGTAAAATATAATGCGCATCTAATTCATGCCGAACAAATTGATCGCCCATTAACTTTGATTGCCCGTACATATTAATGGGATCCGTTACCGCATCCTCACTATATGGAAATGACGCGGCTCCGTTAAACACATAGTCCGTTGAAAAATGCACCAATACGGCCTTGTGTTTATGACAATGACTCGCAATGGTTTTCACCCCATGACCATTGATATTTCGAGCACGATCTATCGCTGTTTCACAGGCGTCCACATCGGTCATGGCGGCGGCATTAATGACATGGGTGGGTTGGTGGGTCTCAAACGCCGCGGCCACCTGTTCGGCATGGGTAATATCACACATCTGACGATCAAGTAACACAAGCGTATGAGGCGATAATTCCGGAAGCCATTTCTTTAATGCCGTGGCAACTAGCCCCCCCCCTCCCAAACAAAGCAGTCTCATAATGATTTTACTTGCGCCACCAAATCTTCGGCCAATGCCAATGTGGGGGCTTCCGCAAAAATACGAATAATAGGCTCGGTATTCGATGGTCGAATATGCACCCATGAGGATTCAAACGATACCTTAATACCATCGTCTAAATTAACATTTGCATGTTTATAAAACTGCGTCACACGATCGACTTTTTCCTGAATTAGTGTACTCGACGCCAGGGGTTGCTTCTCTCGAACCATGCAATAAGTGGGGTAACGACGAATAATCTCACTCACACGTTGACCGGTGGTACTAAGGTGCAGTAACGCCAATACAATACCCGTCAAACTATCTCGCCCCCACCCCACCGATGGTAAAATAATGCCGCCATTGCCTTCCCCCCCAATGGTGGCCTCAATAGCTTTCATTTTAGCCGTTACATTGGGCTCGCCAATTTTTGTTTGATGCAAGGTACCCCCGTGACGATGCACAATATCTTCAATCACTTTGGAGGTCGATAAATTCACCACCACCTGAGGATTCGCCACCTTGGCTATGGATAAATAATAATCCATAGAAAACGCCAGAGAATAATCTTCGCCAATAAATCGGCCAGTTTCATCAACAATCACCAACCGATCTGCATCGGGATCCTGCGCAAACCCTATATCATAATTTCCTTGGGCCATTGTTTCACACAATGCGGTTAAGTTCTCCGCTACTGGCTCCGGGGTATGGGAAAACTCGCCAGGAGCCCCGTCAAATAAAAAATCAACATCCATTCCCAATCGCTGAAATAATCCCTTATCCGCGGGGGCCCCGGTGCCATGATTCACATCTATTAACACCTTTAATGGTCGTATATTTTGTACCGGTAATGTCTGCATAATAATGTCAACATGGGCGTCAATGGCCCCCACATCTTGTTGTCGTTTACCCTGTTGATCCCAAGGAACATAGTCGACCCATGATTTTGATTCGTACAATCGATAAAATGAATCAAATGCTGATTTATCTAAAAACGCGCCTGATGCATCAATAATTTTAATCCCATTCCATTCCACCGGATTATGGGATGCCGTTATTGCAAAACCACCCGCCGCACCATATTTTCGAACCATTTGCTGAACTGTCGGGGTGGGGACCCAACCAATACAAATGACAGAGCGACCACATAATTGACAAATGGATGCCACTAATTGGGATATAGGATCGTACGATGTTCGGGTATCTCCACCAATGACAATCGGTCCTTTGGGTAACCATTTTAAATACGATCGAACAAATGGATCAATCAAAGCCGGACTCAAATGTTCGCCGACAATCCCCCGCAACCCCGATGATGAAATCATTAACTTTGACATATTTTGCCTCCTTAATCGCCCAACCAATGACGAGCACCCATACGACTTTTCCAGCGTGGGAATGCACCACAATGTCATGGAAATAACGTATTACGATCCTACCATTAAAATTGGGACTTTAAAAATAAAAAAAAAGACGGTATGATGACAACCTATTAAGACTGAGTCTTAGTATAAAATATCAGAAGGAAAAGCAAATGAAATTATCAGTACGTTTTTATTCATTGTTATTCCTTGGTTTGATTGCCGCCACAATACAAGCTGAGGAAAACTTATGGGTATATACAAAAGGAACCGATACTCGTCCCAAAGGAAGTTCTGAAATCAAAATTAGCGATACCATTCGCGCGGGAAAGAGCTCCGGAGATTATGTATTTCACGATATTCGGCCCGAAATTGAATATGGACTAAGCGACAAATTAACCATTGGTACTGAAGTCATGATTTTTAGTCATGATTATTCAGTAAATGACCCCGAGTTAAATCCTATGTACGAAACACAAATGGATGCGGGTGGATCATTTTCCAAAACACAACTGGCTGGATACGAAGTCGCATTGAAGTATAATCTTCTTAGCCCTTATAAAGATGCCTTCGGGTTATCCTTTGGATTGGGCTATGAAAAACGATCTCGATATCGTTTGGATGGGGCACCTATCTCACAGCATTCCCTGGTTGGAACTGTATTTGTTCAAAAAAATTGGATCGATGATATGCTAACATGGGCATTTAATTGGAAAACAGAGTTAGAGCGACGTCGTTCCACCGGTGTTTTAGAAAAAGAAATTGCCTTTGACATTAGCTCTGGTATTTCGTATCGTGTCGCACCCAAGCACTTCTTGGGATTTGAAGTTCGTCATCAGTCTGATTATCTTAGTCCTTATAATACTGAAGATGGTGCATATGATGACCCGAGTTTAACTCCCTCCGATTGGGGCATGGCCTATTTAAAACTCGGATCTCAACACCAAAATGGCTTATACGTTGGTCCGACGTATCACTATGCTGAAAAAAACTGGTGGCTTACCTTGGGTATCCTAACACAGGTATCCGGCGGTGGCTCTAAACATGCCTATGTTAAAAATGATCGCAACTACGATGAACACGAGACCGTTCATGTTGGTGTGTCTTATGGATATGAGTTCTAACATTTATTATTGGCTCAGCCGCTCGCTGAGTCGTCTATGGTTGAATGGATGGCTGGTGGTGGGATTGCTTTCGGTCCATTCTTCCCAGGTGTTTGGGGTTAAATATTTAACCCCAAACGATGCCAAAACACTGATTTGGAATGATGTTTCCATGGTCAAGGTTCCCATTGAATTAACCAAAGCCCAAATACGAACCATTCAAACATCCTCCAAAACATACGTTCGAAACAAAACCCCTCACGTATGGAAAACCATTCACGGTGGCTGGTTTATCTTGGATCAAGTGATTGGAAAGCATGAAAATATTGATATTGCGATTGGCATTGACGCCAACGGTGCCATTCAAGGCGTTGAAGTATTGGAATACCGTGAAACCTATGGAGATGCCGTTCGTCACCCTGCATGGCTGGCTCAGTTTTTAGGAAAAACCGGGAAAAAAATATTAAAACTGGACCGTGACATCAAAAATATTTCAGGCGCTACATTATCGTCTCGCCATATTACCGATGGTGTTAACCGGTGGTTAGCCACTTGGGAACATGTTCTATCACAAAAATGACGTTTCCAAGGCTAAAAAAATCCATTCGACGCTGTCGCCCAATGATGGGAACATATATTGATGTGTGTGTGTCCGGACGTGCGCAAAGAAAAGAACTGATTCATACCAGCCAAATAATATTTGAACGATTATCGCATATTGAATCTATCATGAGTTTTCATGATCCCCAAAGTGAATTATCACGCATTAATCGCACGGCGCATCGTAGGCCGGTACCGATATCATTGGATCTTCATACCGTTATCACCATGGCCAGAACACTGAGCCATCATACCGAGGGTTTATTTGATATTTCGACGCCGGCCCCCATTCTAATTCAAGATGGTCAGTTACCGGATCATGGATACACACCACACCCCCAAGCCCATTGGGGCGATATTATATTAACCCCCACCCATATCTTTTTTAAGAAAGCTTTGACCCTTGATTTAGGTGGCATTGCCAAGGGATATGCCGTTGACGTGGCCATGGCCAACCTCCCCGCGCATATTCACGCTACCATTAATGCGGGTGGCGATCTTCGTATGAGCGATTGGCATCGTAAAAAAGTGGCCATCAAATATAAATCATCCGATGGTATCAATCTTACAACATTGCCCATGTCACATCCGGCACTGGCCACCAGTAGTACCTATTATACGACGAATAATCAGTCTCATATTATTTCTGGGCATACCCACCATACGGTGGATGCGCCATTTACGGTATCGGTCTTTGCGAACACCTGCCAAATCGCAGATGCCTTAACCAAGGTGGTTTGGCTCACCCCCAATTGCGGTGAATTACTCCAAAATATGAATGCGGAAGGATGGTTAATTGACCCCCATGGCCAAACAAAAAAAATTCCCCTGGCTTAATGCCCTCCTCATGACCTTGGTGACCGTATCTTGGACCAGTGGGGTGCTGTTTTTTATATTCAATCGATGGGTCCGTATTGACAGTGAGTTTGGCACACTGAATCATCCCCTTCAACATATTTTTTTGACAATCCATGGAGCTTCCGCATTTCTAATGATGATACTCTACGGTTTTTTTATTGGCACGCACGTGATTCCCCATTGGAAGCGTCCCAAAAAAGTACCGTTTGGCCCCAGCTTATTTTTTTCAATTGGTGGACTCATTTTTTCGGCGTATTTATTGTATTATGTAGGGCACGCCGGCGTACGAACCATTGTCATGGCCGTCCATGTTAGTATTGGGTTTTTATTGCCAGTTATTATGGGATTGCATATTACCGCTATGATCAAGCAATCCAAATCATTAAATCAAAAGTGAGGTTATATATAATGAATAAAAAAATAAAATGGCATCGCATTCATCGACAAACACATTACTGGGGAGCCATTATTTGTGCATTGCCAATATTAATCGTTATCATTACTGGATTATTTCTATTATTACGAAAAGATATTGCTTGGATACAACCCAAGACCATTCGTGGGACTGGCACGGTTCCAACCCTATCATTTTCAAAAATTATGACCATTAGTCAATCCGTAAAAACGGCTGGCATTCATGATTGGAATGATATCAACCGATTGGACATTCGTCCGAATAAAGGAGTCATCAAAGTGCGCTCTAATACTCGATGGGAAATTCAACTGGATCAACAAACTGGTGATATTTTACAAGTGGCCTACCGTCGATCCGGGCTCATTGAATCATTGCATGATGGCACATTTTTTCATCGGTATGTATCCTTAGGCATCTTTTTTCCATCCGCCATTTTATTGCTTATTTTATGGATAACCGGCATTTATATGTTTTTTAAGCCATGGTTTACGAAGAAAAAAGCCATTAAAAAATAATGCATTACGGGTGGTGTTTATGGCTCATACTATTAACGTCATCGCTCTTAGCGAGCCCCCTTCAATATTCAAATAAGTGGGGGTATAAAAGATGGCAAGATCAATCGAAATATGGCCTAAAATTAAGTGGCGACATTCGCCATAATGGATCCTCTTTTTTTTACCATCATTATGATATCGGCGGCCGGTATAAACACAATAAAACATGGTCCTCCGGACTCGTGGCACGGATCATTTTTAAAGAGAAAGACAAAAATTGGTCAACAAATTATCGTCCCTATGCCGAACTCAATGGCACGTTTCAAACCCCCATGTTTAAATGGGGAATTCGAAATCGGCTGGAGTATCACGTCAATGCCCCATCCAAAGCCGTCCGGGCACGAGCGCAATTACGTGCAACCTATCCGTTATTCTCTTGGCGCCCCTTTATTGGAAATGAGTTTTTTCTAGACCTAAGCACGCGTACCTATAATAAAAATTGGTTCATCCTGGGAATTACAATTCCAAATGTCAGATTCAATCCACGGGTATACTACAAGCATGTTTCCAATAAAAAAAATGGGATTTGGGACACGCCAACCCACGCCCTCGTGTTACAACTCAGCATTTAATCGTTCCAAACTTCTCCCATGGTCTTTTTATTCATGGGTACGTTATAATCATAAAATGAATTCAGTGTTTTATCATGGTTGGTATTGGTTCGTCACCATTTTTAGTGTTGTAACTCATTTTTTCTTGGGGCTTTTTTGTATATTCACGCCCAATTTCATGAAAAATCATCGGCGATTGGCTCGTTTTTTTATTAAAATAATTGCCAAGTCCATGCGATTAAAAGTGGTCACTCATGGCTTAGAAAATATTCCATCCAACCAAGCCTGCATTTTCATGGCCAATCACACCAGTTTAATTGATATTTTAGTCATGGTCATTGGGCTCCCGCATCACTTTAATTTTATTGCTAAAAAAGAACTCTTATGGGTTCCTTTTATTGGACTGGATATGATCTTTGGCGGTGACTTTTTAATTGACAGAAAAGACGCAAAAAAAGCAAGGGCTTGCTTAAAAAAAGTTCAAAATCGACTTCAAAATGGATGGAACATGTTATTTTTTCCTGAAGGCACCCGATCAAAAAATGGTGAATTACTTCCCTTTAAACGTGGGGCTTTTAAAATCGCATTTGATAGCCACGCAACTATTATCCCTTGCTATATTAAAGGAAGCTATCACATTGTTCAAAAAAACTCTCTTAAAGCGAGACCCGGAACCGTGCATATTTATTTTGAAAAACCCATTTCAGTCCAAGACTATACCAATAACAGGGCCGGTATGATCGACGCTATGAATCATACACAACAAATGATTCAAACCTTAAACGACCGAAACCTTGCTACCCCATCTGAATAATAAAAATTCCTTTTTCAGTTAAAAAATTGGTAAACCTTAAGGGAAATACCCACCGCTGAAATCGGTACTTTACCAATGGAATTTCTTTGACTATTTGAATATCCCTATCATGGCATAACTGGCGAAATTCTTTAATCGTAATGACTCTTATATTGGGCGTACTATGCCAATCAAATGGTAACTGACTGGTTTTAGGCGAAACGCCATGCCATGCCAAATGAAAGCGAACCCGCCAATAGGCAAAATTGGGAAATGTCACAATCACCCGTTTGGCCACACGACACATTTCCGTTAATAGCCGATTGGGATGCATCACCTGCTGCAACGTTTGCGATAAAATAGCCACATCAAAGGCACCGTCTTCAAATGATTTTAGTCCATCCAAAACATCGCCCTGAAATACGGGAATACCACGCCGCATAGCCATGATAATTTCATCAAAATGTTGCTCAATACCATACCCTTCACAATTTTTTTTCTGACGAAGTTCCTGCAGTAATTCCCCATCACCACAGCCCAAATCAATCACACGTTCGCCTGGCTTTATTTGATCAAAAACAATGGTTTGATATAGTTTCATAGCCCATCCAAAAAACAGCGAATCACCTGTTTTGTTTGATCCGATTCAATTAAAAACGTATCGTGACCATCATCTGAATCAATATCCACATAGCTCACGTATTTATTCATCTTCATTAATTCATATGCCAACGCACGACTTTGATTGGCCGTATACAACCAATCCGATCGAATGGATAACACTAAAAATCGTGCCTTGGATTTCCCCAATGCCTTTTCAATGGACCCATATGACTTGGCTAAATCGAAATAGCTAACGGCCTTAGTTAAATATAAATACGAATATAAATCAAACCGGTTCAAAAATTTTTTACCTTGATAATTCAAGTAGCTTTCTACTTGAAATTCAGGATCCATGGTATATGAATATTCCGTACCATCTTGCAACCGCCGTGAAAACTTGGTTTGAAGTGCTTCGTCCGATAAATACGTAATGTGCCCCAATTGCCGTGCCACAGCCAGACCCGCGAGGCCATCCCCTGATTTTAGTTGCTCTAAAATAGCATGACGGCCCACTGAATCAAACGCCACGGCCAATGGGCTAACCTGTGTTGTCGATGCAATAGGCAAACAAGATTCAACACGATCCGGGGCTTGCGCAACCCATTCTAAGGCTTGCATGCCCCCCATGGATCCACCCACCACCATTTTAATTGTTTGAATACCCAATGCATCCAATAGTTCACGTTGAATCCGCACCATATCCCCAATCGTAATCACCGGAAAATCCAAACCATAGGGCTGTTTTGTGCAGGGATTGATAGATCCCGGGCCCGTAGTTCCAGCACACCCCCCCAATACATTGGTGCAAATAACAAAATAGTTATTGGTATCAATGGGTAACCCTGGACCAACAATCGTTGGCCACCACGCACTGGCATGCGAATCCCCTGTCAATGGATGACAAATAAGAATCACATTTCGTTTATCATCATCCAATGTTCCGATGGTGTGATACACAATATCAATTTGCGATAATGACTGGCCGCTGTCCAAAACAATGTCCCCCGCTGATTCAATGGTGTGCGTAAATTTGTTCATTAAAAAATAATAAGTCCTGTCATACCTAAAATAATACGATATACCCCAAAAACATATAACCCCTGACGAGCAATAAGTCTCAAAAACCACGCCATGGTCAAATACGCCACGCCATACGAAACAGCACTCCCAATTCCCATCCAGATCATATCTAAAAACGTCAGCTTAGGGGCGGAGGCTAGCACATCATACACTACGGTGATTAAAATTAATGGCACGGCAATAATAAATGAATATGATGCCGCCGTAACTCGATTTAACCCTGCCAACATTCCCCCTATCATGCTCATGGCCGAACGACTCATCCCGGGCCATAGTGCCAAACACTGAACTATCCCTATAAGAAAGGCCTGCCTTGCAGTAACAGATTCTTTTTGATCCCGTTCATCAGGAGAATATGGCACCCAACGTTCCATAAAAATTAATCCCAGCCCCCCAATAATCAGTCCCCAAAAAATCACCAAGGGGGCAAATAAGACCTCTTTAATGATATCTCTAAATAAAAATCCCACCGTACAAATAGGCATTAATGCCAATAGCATGCCTTGATTCTGTTGTTGAAGCGGCTGTCGACACACCTGTTTAAAATAACCGGGGTACAACCTCAATACCGCTAAAATAGCCCCCAATTGAATGGCGACATCAAATACTTCATAAAATGATTTTTCAAGACCAAGATATTTACTCATTAAAATTAGATGCCCCGTTGATGAAATTGGCAAGAACTCCGTTAATCCTTCAATGACACCCAATATAATAACGGATATTCCCATGTTGACCATTTATAATCGCCCCAATATGTCTAAGACAAACGATGCCATCATCCCTATAATCATCCATAGAATAATGCGCAATCCCCACCATTGCCATTTTTCAGATGGCGTTAAATCCCCCCATGACCAGGATCTATTCATTAATTGGGTGAGTGGATTTACAAATGATACCGTATATTGTGCACGACAATGAGGACACTTAACCCGTAATGTTTTCCCCGACTTTATGGGCAATCGAAATTGAGACTGACAAGCGGTACAAGTGATCACTTTCTTGCGAGATATTCTCTTAAATAGCGGCATATGGCCACAGTATACCACCTTTTCATTGTCAAAACAGATCAAAACAGTTGTTTATTAGGGATTTTCCACACTAAACTACATGTATGGGTGTTTACTATTGCAAACAATGTCACTGCGCTACTTTACCTGAAACCGCTGCCACCGATGGCCGTCATCTATTTTGCAAAAAATGCGACATTCCCTTGGTTAACTTAGGCTCCGAAGACAGTCAAATTAGTATTCAGGGACATTTGGAATCTCAAATCCCCACCGGCGCCACGCCCACGTCACATCACCCCACACCGGCCAAACACTATACCATGAATAAAAAAGATACGGTTCTTATTGATTGCCAAGCCAAATTGAATGAAAACCCAAGAGATATCCAAGCACTGTATACATTGGCCAAGTGGTACTACACCCATAATAATATTAATGCCGCCGGGGCAATTGCAAAACAAGTGATTTCATTGGCGCCAGATTTTTCTCCCGCCCATACCCTCCTTAGCCAACTAAATACGCCTAAAACCAATGACACTCTTCCGGAAGACGTTAAAACATTAGAAACCATGGGGCGCCATTATATGACAAAAAATAACTTGGACTACGCCATGGACATATTTAAAAAAATATTATCCATTAACTCAAAACATACCGCCGCACAACGGTACTTGGCCGATATTTACACTCAAAAAAATCAATTTAACGACGCTATTCATATATTAAACCAATTATCGTTACAACGACCGGATGACCCCGTTATTTTATTCAATTTAGCCGTGGCTTGCTATAATGCCGGCGATATTAAGCGTGCAAAAAGCAATTTAAATGCTGCAAAACAACATTCTCCTTCATCCGATATGTTGATTGAAATTAACCAGTTTATTAGCTACCTTCAAAACCACTAAAATTACCGCTTTCCAATATCTTTAAAAAAATCCGTCATTAACGATACCACGTTGGGATACGGGTCATAATGACACACACACCGATGATTTAATTGTGCGTGGTTCGAAAAATCCATCACCGACCCACACGCGCCCCATCGCCGATCTTTGGCCAAATAAATAATGGTGTGAATCCGTGCTTGAAGCGCCGCTCCCAAACACATGGGGCAAGGTTCCAGGGTTGTCACTAAGGTGCCTCCGGTGAGCCGCCAATCACCCACCGCCTGTGCGGCGGCACGAATGGCCATAACCTCGGCATGTGTGGAAGGATCTTTGGTGGATTCTTTTTGGTTAAACCCTTCACCCAAAATATGTTCATCTCGATAAACCACGGCCCCCACTGGAAATTCGCCCTGATCACGTGCTTTTTTTGCTAATAAAATAGCCCGATCAATGGCCGTTGCCCGCATTAATTAAAATTCAATTCAATGGGAGGAAACCCATCGGCATTGTCGGGACCATCACAAAATTCTTCATCGTAATCGTCCAAATTTTTCTGCAACATTTTAACCAATCGCCGTACATGATCCGGATGCAATATAACACGCGACCGAACGTCCCCTTTTTTTGTATTGGGTTGTAAAAATATAAAATCCAGTACAAATTCTTCGGGATTATAATTAGCCACGCCTAAATTAGCGTATACCCCATTGGCCATATCGGATGAACATTGAATCGGAAGGTGTTCACGATCATCGGCCGCATCCATTCCACTCGTCATGATTTGACCCGCTCAATATATTCCCCAGTGTCCGGGTTCACTTTAATCCGATCTCCTTCCTTAATAAAAGCCGGTGCTTGTACCGTCATACCATTGTCTACCTCAATCGGACGAAGCGATGAACTCGCCGTTGCCTTTCGAATTTCAGGTGGCGCCGACGTTACGGTAAATTCAACCGAACCGGGCAAGTTGATATCTACAGGCGTTGACTCATAAAATGCAATATTATATACCTGCTCTTCCACTAAATACCATTTTTTATCCCCAACAAAGTCCGTGGTTAATGCCACTTGATCAAAGGTATCGGTATCCATAAAATGAAACCCGTTGGGATCGTCATATAAAAATTGCATGGGCTTGGTCATTACAGATACACGCTCGGCCCGATCCGCCGACCGAAATCGTTTTTCTAAATTTTTCCCATTCAAAATATTTTTTAGTTTGGTTTGCATGCAGGCAACCCCTTTACCCGGGGTAACATGTTGGGTTTTTAATACCCGATACAATGCTTCGTCTATTTTTAAAATCATACCAACCCGTATTTGGGTAGCGACCACTTGTTCCATCATTGCCTCCTGATTTATATTTAAGATTTATTGTACCAAACGGTCCCCCTTTTCGGCTATTTTCCCGCTTGTCAAAATAATATCTTTATGAATTTTTTGCAAAAAATGGGTGGCTTTAACCAACCAACATCCCTTTTTAAAACCATTTAAATTCCATATAATAACATTATGCATTATTGGTTTGGTTTACTACTGAGTGCCCTGTTATGGATCCCATTACACGCCACCACCATTGACTGGCACGTTACGCATCAGGCCCCCGATGGATCATTTCAAACCACCATTACTCAACAACTCGCCAAAGGATGGCACACCTACTGGAAATATCCCGGCGATAGCGGTGCGAAAGCCACCATCTCAATAATATCGCCACATATAGCCACAACCGAACTCATATTCCCCGAACCCCAAATCATTATGGAAGGCGACCTTCGCACCTATGGGTACAAAAATCAGGTTCGCTATGAACTGGGGATCGCCTCACTTGATTCGGCGGGTCCCATCACCGCCACATTT
>JBMTIN010000009.1:0-18668 GCA_049437345.1 Candidatus Marinamargulisbacteria bacterium | reverse complement strand
AAATGGTTCTCCCACAATAAACGACGGAGTAATCGGCAACGGCTGGTTACTTATTAACCCCTTGTCATCCCGATTCTCTCTCGCCCATGCAGGTATCACACCCACCATAGCCACACTCATTAGCCCCAATCCGGCACTCATTGTCATCACCATCCAAAAACAAACCATCATTTCCCCGTACGTCACACTCTTTTCATTTCCCTCATCCACCAAGGCATTGTAATCCAATGGCTCACCTTCACCCTTCACCTGTTCTTCTATCACCTGGTTTAGGCCTGTTTTTGTTCGATTCTCCATCATTCCTGGTACGCGAATCTTTTCGGTTCGATCTACAAATAAACTGGCCGCCAAGGCCAGGCCCATTGCACCAAATAATTGCATATTTTGACTAAAAAATAAAAAAACAGCTGTTTCCATTTCATAGTTTAATGGATAATCGTTTGCAACACTCGTCATCTCTCCCTCTAACTTACCACTCACCCCATATATAAACAGCGATGACAAACATACGCCAACAGCCATACTGCGCCGTAAAACATGCGACAACGTGGAGACTGGTTCCCCCTTACCTCGAGCCTCTTTTCGTATCTGCTCCATTTCTTTTACTTGATAGCTATCTTCTATCCAATGCTTTAATGCGGCGATTCCAAACATCACGTTTGCCGCTACACTATAGGGGTCTTCTTCAAACCATGACGACAACCCAAAAGTTACCGATAAAATTGCCCCCATCGCACCCAAACTTCCCGATAGCTCTTGAAACATTTGTACTATCGTTGCTTGTTTTTCAGGTGTGAATACTTTGTTTTCTGATTCGTCCAGCCATAAATCAGATTTTACACGTAATAATACTTGATCCGACAACCCATCTAACAATTCGCTGAACATATAAATGCCACCAATCATGTTCGCCGCTAATCCACCGACACTTAATAATGTATCTTTTTCTCTCGCCACAAACTGTTGAAACATATAAATATCCATGGCCAATACCACGCCTAACACACCAATACTCGGCTTATTCTCCATTAAAAACCGCGTACCATTAAATGCCGGCATTCGTTTTGCTGTTTCTAACTCACTTACAATGGCACTAATACTTTGTTCCATATAACTGTCTTCAACCAATGCGTCCCCAATCCATGCCAGATCTTTATTTTCTGGCAACGCTAATGCTTTTTTTAAGGCGGAGACCTCGTCTTTACTAAACAATACCCACCGATAATTTTGCCCATTTATTGATTTAATTTTTTTTATTAATGACTCAGGTAATGACAAAAAATTGACATGGGCTTGTAGTTTTTTAAACCCTTGACCTTTAAAGCCAATGGTCTCCATTTCATGTATATCTATAAATGGGGCAATACATTCATCCGATTGTTCACTATTTTGCAATAATACATTCAATAACCGGCTGTCTTTATTATCTGGATACCGTTTACAATATTCTTTTGCACAATCGAGTATACCCTTATCGTCCATTGAATCTAATCCTTCGGTCAATGCTTGCATCCCAATTTCTTCATCGGGGTTATTGGCACTTAAAATGCGCTCATTTATTGTTTTCAACACATCGCGCAAGCATTGCACAACTACACACTGTTTTATATATTGAGCTTTTTCCACATACGAGTTTTCGGATCGCCACTTGTCGATGGCAATCATATCTTCTCTTTTAAGCGATTTAAATTCAGGATCTTTTTTGATCATTTCTCGAATCTGTCGTTTGCTAAATTGTATAAACTCATCTACGTCTTTTAAGTCCCCTAAAACAGTTTTATTGTTGCTACTTTTTAATCCTTGATAAAATAAGCTATTCGGCGTGACGTCTTTAATCTCCTTAGATAACCGAGTAATATATTGATTATCTTTTTTGAAAGGCGATTGAAATAGGTTTTGATCGAGATCCGTCTTAACGCCTTCGGATGAACATTCATCCAAATCAATATTCTCATCATTTTTTCCAAGCATATAATTTAGATAAGATGTTATTGCACTTTCCTCGGCGACTTCTTTTTCAGCTAAAATAATCTTTTTCTGTAACTGATCCGCTAGTTGTTGATCGTCTTTATTCCAACTCTTTGATAATAATCGCTGATAATTTTTGAGTTCTTTTTCTCGCAACACCAACGTCACTTTTTTATTCCCATTATTTCTCGCCATAGGCAACGGCTGTTGATTATGATTCTCAATGTTCTGATTAGATGTTTTCATTAATATAAGTTCCTTATTTTAAAATGGGCACAACCTCATCACGGTTTGACACACTCTTAATTTTATTTTGAATGATAAAAATACTAACAGATACCGATTGAATTTTACAATTTTTTCTCGTAATAATATTGAATAGCTCAAATATAAAAATAGTCATCGAGCCCTTTCTATAATACTCCGTGTGTTGAGCATTTTATGCATTTAATGATAAACTCATAATATTATTATTTGCATGTTTTTGGGGAAACATACAAAAGAAAAGGACTATTGTATATGACGCAAATTATTATCAAAACACATCACGTCGACATTTCCGCAAGTATTAAAGAATATGTCGATAAAAAGCTATCCAAACTGGATCATTTATTCGATAAGATCGAAGAAGTTCATGTAGATTTAGATGTCGAACCATTTCCAAATGAAGAAGATCGTCATATTGTATCGGCCACGGTATTTGTTCCTGGTTCAGCACTCATTGCAAAAGAATCCAGTAAAGATTTGTACGCCAGTGTGGATGGCATGGTCGATAAACTACAACGACAGGTTAAAAAGTATAAAGATAAATTGCGCTTAAAGAACCGAAAGCAAGCCATGCGAACCAAACGAAACATTCAAAAGATTGCCCTTAATTTGGTGGGCGATACCGATGAACCCAATACAAAACCGAAGGCCGAGCCAGAATTATATGTAAAAAAACCCATGCACCCAGAAGATGCCGCCATTCTATTAGAAGAACGTGGCCAATCATTTTTGGTTTTTCGGCATGCATCAAACGAAAAAATTAATGTTATCTATGTTACAGATGACGGTAATTTTGGTTTAATAGAAACGTAAAATAGAAAGGCAGTGTGTTTAATATGAGTATAAAGATTGCAATTAATGGATTTGGACGGATCGGACGAAATGTATTTCGAATTGTTCAAGACAATCCCAAAATTGACGTTGTCGCAATTAATGATTTAACCGATCCAAAAACATTGGCTCACTTGCTGAAATATGATTCAGTTCATGGTCGATTTAACGGTACGATTTCAGTCGATGGAGACACATTAACGGTCAATGGCCGTTCGATCAAAATCTATTCAGAACGAAACCCGTCTCAATTGCCTTGGGATAAATTAAATGTTGATGTCGCCGTCGAATCAACCGGTGTATTTACCACAGGACGAAGTGATCGCGGTGGATACCTTAGTCATATTGATGCGGGAGCAAAAAAAGTTATTCTTACAGTTCCAGCCAAGGATACGATTGATACTATGGTCTTGGGTGTGAATGATGCCGATTACCGGGACGATTGTGTGGCTTGGTCCAATGCCAGTTGCACCACCAATTGCTTGGCTCCCATTGCTAAAGTACTACATGATTCTTTTGGCATTTCACGTGGGTTTATGAATACCGTTCATGCCTACACCAATGATCAATCCATTTTAGATTTACCCCATTCTGATTTACGTCGCGCCCGTGCCGCTGCGGTATCCATCATTCCAACGTCCACGGGTGCCGCAAAAGCCGTGTCGCTGGTCATCCCTGAATTAAAGGGAAAACTCGACGGCATGGCCATGCGTGTCCCCACCCCCGATGGCTCCGTGGTCGATTTGGTGGCTGAAGTGAATCAAGATGTCACTAAAGAAGATGTTAATGCGGCTCTAAAAGCCGCGGCAATGGGTCCAATGAAAGGTATCTTAGACTATTCTGAAGAACCATTGGTCTCCGTTGATATTATTGGAAACCCTCATTCATCCGTGGTAGATGGTCTGTGCACCATGGCCAATGGCCGACTCATTAAAGTAGTTTCTTGGTATGACAATGAGTACGGCTATTCAAATCGGGTTGTGGATTTAGTTCAAAAAATTAGCCATGGCTAATTCATTTAAGGATTTTTTACAGCAACCCATTCAGGGCAAAGTAGTCCTGGTTCGTGTGGATTTTAATGCCCCGATTCACGATGGTCGTGTTACCGATGATACCCGGCTAAAAGCATCATTAGGCACCATACGTGCCTTGTGCGATAAAGGTGCCAAAGTGGTGCTGGTATCCCACCTCAATCGTCCCGGTGGAACCGTGGTAGAATCTCTTCGATTAACCCCCATTCAACAGGCCCTTGAAACATTGCTTAATCGACCCATTACAAAGTGCGATGACTGCATTGGGGATACAGTAAAAAATACCATTGATCAGTTAAAAAACTCAGATATTCTATTATTAGAAAATATTCGCTTTTATAAAGAAGAAGAAGCCAATGACACTCATTTTTCTAAAACATTGGCCAGCTATTGTGATTACTTTGTTCAAGATGCCTTCGGTGCAGTTCACCGAAAACATGCATCCACTTATGGTGTGGCACAATTTCTTCCGGCCTATTCCGGCCAATTGTTAGACAAAGAACTCTCGTATTTATCAAAAATAACGGCATCTCCAGACCGTCCATTTGTGGCCATTATTGGGGGTGCTAAAATTTCGAGCAAATTTTCTGTACTAAAGAATTTACTGACCACCGTGGATGTCATGATATTGGGCGGCGCCATGGTGTATACGTTATTAAAAGCGCAAGGTAAACCTGTGGGACAATCCCTGGTTGAAGATGAGTTGATTCCCGATGCTATTGACTTCATGAATGAGGTATCTCGACTTAAAAAGACGTTATATTTACCCCAGGACCATGTAGTGGTTACCGATATTAATCATCCGAATAACGCAAAAATTGAGTCGGATATTTCAGAAGACAGTATCGGGGTTGATATTGGTCCCACCGCCATTGCTAAAATTCAAGATATTATTTCATCATCCGCCTCTGTTTTTTGGAATGGCCCAGTGGGTATTTTCGAAACGCCCGCATATGCCAATGGCACATTTCGTATTGCAGAGTCATTGGCCAATGCCCAACATGCCGTCACCATTGTAGGTGGTGGAGACTCCATTGCCGCGGTTAATTTATCGGGATATGCCAACCAAATGAATCATATTTCAACGGGTGGTGGTGCCAGTTTGGAGTTTTTAGAAGGCAAAGAATTGCCAGGAATTTCGGTATTATCATGAATAATGATCTTGAACAAAAAATCAAAGAAAAAACGGGTGCCGTAACGTCTCAAGCGGTTCTTGCAAAACAAGCCTTCGATACCCAAAAAGAATCATTTGATAACTTTGAACCTGACGCCGATGACGATACATTTCCTGAAATCAAGGAACTTCGACACGAAATAAAACTCATGATGGTACTATTTAACCAATCTAAATTTGATGATATTGTTCATCTTATTGCCAACCCATCGCGTTTAATGGGGTTAAATTTCATTATTGGTTTTGTTCGAGGTTTGGGGTTTTCTTTGGCGGTAATTATTATTGGACTTGTTGTACTGGCCTCACTATCCCCTGGCGGCCCGCTCGGGCGTTAAAATGACCACCCGGTCATCTCGACTACGGCTAATCGGCTACGGATGGTTGGGGCTCCTTTTGGATCAAGCCAGCAAATATATGGCTCGCCAAGCTTTAATTGATGGCCCCATTGATTTGGGCTGGTTTCAACTGACACTGATATATAATACAGGGGCCGCCTATGGATTATTTTCCAATCATACCCTAATTTTAACGGGCTTGGGTGTAGTGGCAATAGCTTACCTGATTATATGGTCGCCGCCCTTGATTAAACACCCCTATGATCTCATGGCGTACGCCTGTATTCTGGGGGGTGCGGTAGGAAACACACTGGACCGACTGGTATTTGGTCATGTCACCGACTTTATAAATATTCATATTATTCCGGTATTTAATGTGGCCGACACATTGTTAAATATTGGCATTATTATATTGGTATATCAGTGGCTAGTGCATGAACGAAAACAATCCCATTGAGTTTTCGGTTATCATACCCCGCCCCCAACGATTGGACCACTATTTATCACAACTGTTGTCTATCAGCCGAGACACGGCTAAAGGACTGATTAAAAGCCAACAGGTCAATGTCAATAATGCCCCTCAAAAACCATCTTTTAAATTGACATCACAAGACCATATTATAATGACATTAACGCCATTAAAAAAAACCGTTTCCGTCATGGCCCATCAATGTGCCGAAGGTATTCAAATAAATGATATTATTATCCCTATTCTATATCAAGATGACCATATTATTATTATTAATAAACCCGTGGGTGTTTTAACCCATCAGGCCATTGGCAACCCCGGCATTAGTGTGGTTGAGGCATTAAAATCAGCTAAAACTCCCCTCTATAACACCGGCAATGAACGAATGGGGATTGTTCATCGATTGGACCAATATACCGAAGGACTCATGGTGTTGGCGGTATCCGCCAGGGCCTATGTTCAACTAAAAAATCAATTTAAACACCGCACCGTCAAAAAATTATATTACGCCGTTCTAAAAGGCGTTCCCGCGGTGAAGGAGGGCACCATTGACCGTCCAATTGGTCGAGATTTAGCCATTCGAGCCAGAAAAAGTTGCCACAATATGGTGATTGGAACCGAAAAATCAGCCATTACACATTATAAGGTCATTCGCCAACTCACCAATGTATCGGTAGTTCAAATCCGTTTAATTACGGGCCGAACCCATCAAATTCGTGTTCATTTTTCAAGCATCGATTGCCCCGTACTCGGAGACCATCTATACAGTCGCCAATCACCAAAAACTGAAGGATATTATCTTCAAAGTTATGCGCTCGAATTTGAACACCCAATCACCAATGTCCCCATGACGTTTCATATCCCAATGAGTGACCGTTTAAAAAAGTATGCTAAGAAAGACCATCAATATTAAAGAAATAATAATCATCTTTAATTGTTTATTTTCGCCCACAATATTCCGCATAAAAACCGCTTGATCATCCGTATTTTTCTTGTGTTGGTCCAACAGTTTAGTTAGTGTATCATCAACAAGCTATAAATGCTCAGCGGACGAGGCATCGGTTTTTGGAGCATGTATTTTAGATGGATCAGGAATCTTAAATGTGTCATCAGTACTCACCTGAGAAATACGTGAATCACTAAACTTCCGAAGGTACAGTGAAAACCCGCTCTTAGGATCAATAATTTTTCGTATCTCACTATCACGATTTTTTTGACTATCCATCACTTGAATTATATCAGATCATAAGCCAATTATAAAATATATTTTAAAAAAATAGACGCCAATCAACACTAAAATCGTCAACGAACAACCATCCATTTCGTGACCGGAAAAATCGTTACCCTCAACGCAATTTAAATTCACATGATTATGGATTATAATAGTTACGTGACGAAAAAAAAGCCACGGGCATCGAAATCACCCAGCGCATCATTTCATGATGCTTTTTTTATTGGACAGCTAATTTCTGGAATTGTTATTTTTTTCTCGATTTATTCGAATCAATTAATGGGTCCTTTTGGGCAATGGGTTCAACGCATTGGTATTTTTATTTTTGGTGATACTATTTCCCTATTGCCGTGGGTATTATTTGCCACCAGTCCCTTACTTATTCGAAATCCCAAACAATCCCTTAAACGATACAGCCTTCTATTGGGGTTTTTTTGTTTTTTCTCCATGACATTTATTGATGCCTGTTTCGATAAAAAAATGTTGTCCTTGCATGGTGAGATATCCACCACACTGCCCATCCTTTTCATTGAATTTGGTAGCCAATTATTTGGCCCTTTTGGCGCTCGTTTATTTTGCTTTTTAGTGGCCCTTATTTTGGGAAGCCAACTTGTGGGAATATCCATCGATTCATTGCGCAAACCATTGAAAAAAACAAAAAAAATACCTTTAAAAAAATACTATCATAAAATAAAATACACCCTATTTTATACCACAAAGACCCCAAAAAAACGTCGCCCCCCCTTACCCCCTATTAAAAAAACAAAAGATACCTTCGGTCTCAAAAAATTAAAAGAAACCTCGACGTTAGGGATTGTCAATGCCCAAAAAGTGGATATTGAACGTATTGACCCCGCCCCAGAACCACCGTCCCGATCGCCTTCGGACACTGCCAGCTACCAATTACCGCCACTGGACTTGCTCACCCAACCAAGAAGCACCAACGCCAACCAAATTGAAACGGACATGCGCGCCAATGCCAGTATCTTAGAAATGGCCTTAGATAGTTTCAATGTTAATGCAAAGGTCGTGAATGTAACCATTGGACCATCGGTCAGCCGATTTGAATTGCAACCCGGAGAAGGGGTAAAAATCAGCAAAATCACCAACTTAAACCAAGATATTGCCTTAAAACTAGCGGTTCCTACGGTTCGTATTGAAGCCCCCATCCCAGGAAAAGCCTTGATTGGAATTGAAGTTCCCAATGCCGATGTCGCACCATTAACGCTACGGTCCATTATTCAACCCAATGAATTTTTAAATAATAATACCCCCTTGGAATGCATACTCGGTCAGCGCATTACCGGTGAAGGGGTGACGATGAACTTAAATAAAATGCCACACATCTTAGTTGCTGGGTCCACCGGGTCCGGAAAAAGTGTTTGTATTAATGCCATCATTTTGTCCATTTTAATGAAAGCCACTCCCAACGAAGTAAAATTTTTAATGATTGATCCTAAAAAAGTAGAACTTAGCCTCTATGCCGATATTCCACACTTACTTGCCCCCGTGGTCACCAATCCGCATAAGGCCGCGGCCACCCTAAAGCAATGGGCCTTGGTTGAAATGGAACGACGATATGAATTGTTTACCGAACATGGGGTCAAAGATTTGGCTGGATTTAATGCCCATGCCAAACAATCCAAAGACCTTGACCCCATTCCCTATATTGTCGTCATTATCGATGAGTTTGCCGACCTAATGATGGTGGCATCACAAGAAGTTGAAAATACCATTTGTCGATTGGCTCAAATGGCACGTGCCACAGGTATTCATTTGGTCATTGCCACACAACGCCCCAGTGTAAATGTCGTGACCGGATTAATCAAAGCCAATGTGCCTTCACGCATATCCTTTGCCGTTCAATCACAAATTGATTCTCGAACCGTCCTCGATATGGCCGGGGCCGAAAAATTGCTGGGCCGTGGGGATATGCTCTACATGCCCGTTGGAGCATCTAAACCCGATCGTGTTCAAGGCGTATTTGTATCAGAAGATGAAGTCAACGCCGTCGTAAAATTCATTAAACATCAATCCACCCCCGATTATGTCGATGAAATCTTGTCCGTTGAACCCCTTCAAGACACCAGCGCATCAACATCTGATGAACATACCAATCAAGACGCATTATTTAATGAGGCCAAAGAAATCATTCAATCAACACAATATGCCTCCACATCGTATTTACAACGAAAACTCCGCATTGGCTATAATCGTGCCGCACGATTAATGGATGAGTTAGAGGCGGCCGGCGTTATTTCAGAATATGACAGTGACAGTAAAAAACGAAATGTAATGCCCATGTAACCACACCAAGCTAACCTAATTTTTTGCCGGTTGAATATCAACATAATCAATCATTATTTTGGCAATATCAGAAAACAATGGGGCAGCTGCCGTAGATCCCCAAATGGTGGTTTCCGGACGATCCACCACCACCAAAATAGCGTACTGAGGCCGCTGAATGGGCAAAAGCCCCACAAATGATGCAATATATGCCCCCTCCTCATACCCACGACCATCCTCTAGGGGCCGCTGCGCCGTCCCCGTTTTTCCGCCGACACGATACCCCTTCACGGCAGCATATTGTCCCGTCCCTCGTGTTACTACCTCCGCCATGGCGGCCTGAACATGCCGGGCCGTTTCTGACGAAATAATCCGTCGTTGCCGAAATGGCGCCGGATTAGAAATAGTGAGTTGATCATGATCCGTTTGATGCTTAATAATTCGAGGCCGAACATACATCCCATCATTTCCAATACTGGCCACTGCGGCCACCATTTGTAAGGATGTCACACTAATGCCCTGCCCAAAAGACATTACCGCTAAATCAATCGGCGCCATGGTTTCGAGTGGACGAAGCAGTCCATTGGTTTCCCCCGGCAGTAAAATAAAGGCACGTTCACCAAACCCAAAGGCTTGAATGTAATCATAAAATGCATCTTTGCCCATTTTTTCAGCAAGAATGGTGGTGCCAACATTCATCGATTTCACTAAAATATCTTTGGCCGGATACATACTTGGATCACCAGGTAATCGATCATGAGCCTCTTTAATTCGTTGCTTTTGAATGACCACTGATTCTGGGATCGTAACCAACATCCCTGGAGTTACTACCTTTTCTTCCAGTGCAGCCGCATATGTAATTAACTTAAAAATAGATCCGGGTTCAAATACATCAACAATGCATGAATTTTTTAAAATAGAATACGTCGCCGATTCATAATGATTGGGGTCAAAAAAAGGATAATTGGCCATCGCTAAAATATCCCCGTTTTTTACATCCATCACAATCACCTGTCCCGCCTGGGCCTTCACACGTTCAATGGTCTCCTTTAAGTGTTGCTCAACCCAAAACTGAATTCGATAATCAATGGTAGTAATAATATTTCCACCTTTCAATGAACTTGCTTCAATCCCTGAATATCCCTGTGAAAATCCCTTTGCCCGACCCACTAATACTTTATTGGATGAAATCATTCTCACGCCCCGTGGATCCCCTTTTATAATATAATAGCCTTGCTCACCAGTTAAAAATCGATCAAATTGATACTCCAAGCCACCCAGTCCTTTATCCATACCAACAAAACCAAGCACGTCGGACATTAACTGATTATTCGGGTATACACGTCGTTCTTCTTGCAATACATTCATTTGATTTGGAGCAATTTTTTTTAATTGATCAATATTAATCCCAAGGGCCTTTCGCTTTAACCAAACAAATGTAGACTCATTATTGATTTTCTCGAAAATCGTGGCCGCAGGCATGCCTAAATAGGGGGCTACCATATTGGAAAATTGAGACTTATTTTTAATTTTAATGGGCGACGCATACACCGAGTGCACCGGCAAACTTGTGGCCAAAGGGTGATTATTTCGATCCAATATTTTTCCACGACTGGTGTCCACACGAATCAATTTCTGAATTTGTTTTTCGGAACGCCCCAAATAAAAATCATGCTGAATCACCATTAAATAAATCAACCGACCAAAAATAGCCAGAAATACCACAATGACACAAAAAATAATAATAAAATAACGCCGATGAAACAATGTCATCGAGATTCAACCGTTGTATTTACAAAAACATTGGGTTGAGATGGCCGATGCATGCCCAATTCATTGCGCGCTTTTTCATATATTTTATCTAAACTTGTGGCCACATAATATGTATGTTCTATTTTTTGAACCTTGGCCTCTAATGCCTGTAAGTTAATGGTCAATGTCTGTAATTCTTGGGTTAAACGAAATGTTCGAACATTAAAATTTAAGTTAATAATTAAAATAATAAACGAAAGCGCGTTAATAATAATATAGAGCGTAATATTATTTCGTTTGGCAGGCATTCAAAATAAGTTCGCGAACCATATCTGGCTTCGCACGGCCTTTGGTTTCTTTCATGACTTGACCCATTAAAAAATTAGCTGAGCCAAGTTTCCCCTGCTTAATTTTATCGACCACATCGGGATTATTCGTTAACACTGTTTCTACCACCAATTGTAGTTCATCTTGATTGGAGATCTGAGCCCCCCCCATGTTTCCTAAAATAGTCGCTAATGATGTCCCTTTAATAATCTCAGGCAAACTCTCTTTTAACATCTTGGTCGACACCTTACCCGCCACACAATCATCCACTAATTGACAAAAATCCGTTATATTTATGGCCGTTATAGAATCACTCGATGCCTTTAAACAGGCATTCAATTCACCCACAACCCATTTGGACATATCTTTTGGCGTGGCTGTTTTTAAATGGTCACAAGCCTGCTCGAAAAAGTCAAATAACGCCCGCGTTTGCAAGTATACTTTAATGTCATGATCCGGAAGGTCCAGGTCATTTTTAAGCCGCTGTCGAACTACATCTGGCAAATCGGGCATGGTCTCACGCACCGATGCAATATGTTCTTTTGTCACAATCAACGGTTTTAAATCAGGATCCGGAAAATACCGATAATCATGGGCGTTTTCTTTACTCCGAAGTGGGGTGGTTTCTCCCGTCACGTCATCAAAATTTAAGGTTTGTTGATGAATAACACCACCGGCTTGAACCACCTGAGTTTGACGTTTAATCTCAAAGTTAATGGCCCGCTCTAAACTTCGAAATGAATTCAAGTTTTTGACCTCAGTTCGCGTGCCAAACTCAACTTGGCCCACAGGTCGAATCGAAACGTTGGCATCGCATCGAAAAGACCCTTTATCTAAATCACCGTCACACACGCCAATAAACGAAAGAATTTGATGCACTTTTTCCATATAAGCTCGTGCCTCTTGAGCGGTTCGAATGTCGGGCTCTGATACAATTTCAATTAAAGGAACTCCGGCACGATTTAAATCAGCAATGGAACTGGTTGACCCTGAAATACCATCCGCCCCCTGATGGTTTAATTTCCCGGCATCTTCCTCCATATGAATACGTGTCACTTGAATGGTTTTATTCAACGCCGTTAAATGAACTTCTCCCCCCAGACAAATAGGAAACTCAAACTGAGAAATCTGATACCCTTTTGGAAGATCCGCATAAAAATAATTTTTACGGGCAAATACCGAACGCTCCTGGATATCACACCCCAATGCAAGACCGGCCATAATCGCATAATGAACCGCCCGCTCATTCAATACTGGCAACGCACCGGGTAATCCCAAACTAACCGGAGATACATGCTGATTAGGGGCATCCCCAAAGGATGTCCCAGCCATGCAAAATAATTTTGATTTTGTGTTTAACTGGGCATGAATTTCAAGCCCAATAACGGGTTCATAAGCCATTTAGAACTCCTTCTATATTAAACGTATGCTTGGGCTTAAATTCCAATGATTGTTCCAAAGAATACGCCGCCTGTAATAATTCGGCTTCTTTAAACCACGAAGCCGTCATTTGAAACCCGATTGGCAACCCCAATGCATCAAGACCACAAGGAATGGATAGGGCCGGCAGGCCGGCCAAATTGGCCGGAATAGTGGCTATATCCGATAAATACATGGTCAAGGGATCCCCTTGATGTGCGCCTTTTTCAAATGCTGTTGTCGGCGCTGTGGGAGAACAAATAAAATCGTACGATTCAAAAAGCCGGGCATACCGCTGAGTAATAATGGCTCGCACCTGCTGGGCTTTACCATAATAAGCATCATAATACCCCGAACTCAATACATATGTCCCCAAAATAATTCGACGTTTTACTTCATCACCAAACCCATCCTTTCGAGATGTTTGAATCATGTCTTTTAGGTTGCTTCCCTGGCTACGATGCCCATAACGAACCCCATCAAATCGACTTAAATTCGACGACGCTTCCGCCGGAGCCAAAATATAATACGTGGCTAAGGCTTCGTCAAAATAAGAAAAATCAAAGTAATCAATTTCTGCCCCCATAGATGCCATACGATCAAGGGCCACTGAAACGGCCGCTTTAACATCACTCGCCACTTTATTTGACATGAGCTCATTTGGAACACCAATGCGTTTACCTTTCAATGACCCCGTCTTTAATGACGATGAAAATGAATGATCGTCTCTCTTTTCAGACGTTGAGTCATGGGGATCAAATCCACATAATGAGTCCAATAAAATGGCCACATCCTCAACATATTGTGCCATAGGACCAATTTGATCCAATGAGGACGCAAATGCGACCAAACCATAACGAGATACGCGACCATAGGTTGGTTTCAAGCCCACGATGCCACAAAATGATGCAGGTTGTCGAATTGACCCCCCCGTGTCGGATCCCAGCGTGGCCGGAACCAACCCCGCCGCAATGGCCGCGGCTGACCCCCCCGAGGATCCCCCGGGAACACGAGACGAATCCCACGGATTATCCACGGGACCATACACAGAATATTCATTGGATGACCCCATAGCAAATTCGTCCATATTTGTTCGCCCCACGGGAATAAACCCCGCATCAAGCAACTGTTGAATGGCCGTCGCCGTATATGGAGAACGGTACCCCTTTAACATCGCCGATGCACATGTCACGAGATGACCGTCGAAACACATGTTGTCTTTGATGCCAATGGGAATACCATATCCAGGTAGCGCCAACGAAGAAGATATGCCACCATTGGCACGGGCAATGGCCGAGTCGGAAAATGCATCAATAAACGCACGGTCCGTATTTTGAGTCTCAATTTGATTGAGAACCGACCGAATAACATCGCTCACCGATATTTGACGATTCTTTATGGCGGATTGCAATAATTTAATAATACTCATAAATCAACCAATCTTGGGAACCGAAAAACCACCATCTTTAAAATCAGGGGCATTCTCAGCCACGAGTGAATGTGAAAATGACACGGGCTCATCCTGACGAGTGGTAACATTCTTATGAATTGGCCACTCATATTCAGGCGACGCAACCTCGGTAACACCCGTTAACACTGACATATAGTCAATCACCTCGTCTAATTGACCCGAAAATGCTATTTTTTGATCGTCCGTAACCGTTAGATGGCTCAATTCAAGAACCGCTGTTAAATCAATTTTTGACATAAAAAAAGTGTACTTTATTTTAATGCGAGATTCAATTGCTCATGACTCATTCATCGACATTTTTTACTTCTTGGGGAACCTTTAATCTCTGACCGGGAACAATATGAACATACGATATCCACTTTCCATTTACATTTGAATAACTGACCGATAATTGATTCAATGATACCAAATCCACCCACTTTGAAGCATTACCATAATAACGCCGGGCAATTTTCTGAATGGAATCCCCGGGTTGTACACGAATAATACGATAATGAACTGGCGCGATACTCGAAGGGCTCTGGCGAAGAGGCGGGGCCTCAAAACGACGAGACGATCCCACGGCAACCGTTGATGGACGTGGAGATGGATCATTTTTTTTCGGCCAGGCATTTCGCCCCCATTGAAACGCTACGGTGGACGTTTTTCGTACCCAGTCAATAAATGATGACCAACGAGACGTTACGCCTGAGACCATGACTCCGGATGGATATTGAATGGTTATTTTTTGAGGAGATTCGAGGGGAGACATCTGAATTACATTGATTAATATATAAATAGCCTCTCGTAAACTAACGAAAGCTAATGGATCCATCCATGACGATGGAATATGTGATTTAATAGCCGCAGGCACCTTTAAATGAGGTGTCAAATGCCAACTGGTACTCACTTGTTCAGTACCATTCAAAATAAGTAGTAAAAGGTTTATAAATTCCTCCCGGGTCACATACGCATTTGGATAAAAATTTTGATGAATGGGGGGAGGTAACCATGCCGAAATCGTGCTGTACAATGCCAAATATTGTTCATACCCCACCATATCATCATACGTATGCGGATGAATCACCGGAGTCGTCGTCCCAGATTCAATTAAACCCCATCCTAAAATAGCATATAATTGTCGTTTTAAAACTGGCGAATCAAACCCCAGGGCTGTGGCATCCGGAATTAACTGAATCTGATGCTTAACCGCCAATTCTGTGATCATGTAATCCACCAGTGGCCCCATGGACACCACCATGGGTAATGTGCGATACACCTGAATATTTGTACGAGATGTCGGCACCAGTTTAAGGGATGGATCTAAAATGCTCATTGAAATGGTATTTTCACCAAGCGTCAATGGGTAGTTTTTAATAGTCACATGATAACGAATGGGCACCAACTCATTATTTAAAAGGTAAAACCCTTGATTCACATCGGAGGACAAAACAATATCAGTGGTTGAACGTTGTGTTAACTCATTTTGACGTGGGATTTCAAGAGTAACAACGGCATGTACACTTAAGGATAAAACAACAAGAATAAGCCCCCTACGAATCATGACGTTTCACAAGCACATCCACCACATCTTCAATAGAATGCCCTTGCTTTTTTAATACCAATATTAAATGGAACAATAAATCAGCCGATTCGTTTAATAATTCTTCTGAATCATTATTTTTGGCGGCAATGATTACCTCGCCGGCCTCTTCACCAACTTTTTTTAATACGCGATCCAACCCACTGTTTAATAATGTTCGAACATACGATGACTCATGGTTGCTGGTTAGTCGATGATCAATAATGTCCTCAAGTGCCAATAAAAATGCTAGTTTTCCATCCATACTTTTTGTTCTCCTACAATGGTTTCAACGGCCGAAATGGCGTCTTCATGAATCCAATATTTTTTACTTGCTTCTATTATAGTCTGTTGCACATGAAAGTAAATTGGTATTTGTCCACGATGGCTTAAACAAATGGTTTGAATCTCTTTCAACTGAGACACGGACTGATGATCAAGAATATCAATATGACATATTTTTTCAAGCAATTCACCACTCAACAACTGTACCGATTGCGCCATTAGCGACACCTCGGCATTTCGCACCTTTACCTTAGCCTTCAACTGAACAATGGCATCGTCTTTCAAACTTGATACAATCGATTCATAATCGGGAGAGTCAAACACTAACACCGTTACTTTATGACCAAAATCTTCAATCGTAGCCCTGGTAAATGGCCGATCATTTTTGGTGGTCCGATTCATTACATTGGCCATAACGCCCACCACATCAACCACTTGTTTATCGAAAGATTCCCCCAATTCCGCCAATGGAATACCGGTTTGCCATTGGGTTAAAAAATCATCCAATGGATGCCCTGACAAATAATCTCCCATCAATTCTTTTTCATTGCGTAATAACGCCAACTTTGGAATATCTTGATATGTGGCATTGCTTAAAATATCCGAATAGAAATCACTATCCAATGTCTGAAACAACCCCACTTGACCGGCATTTTGATGCCGCATTGATACTGTCATTTTATCTAAAATCTGTTCGTAACAGGCCAATAACTTTGATCGATTGGCATCAATTGAGTCCAAGGCTCCCGCACGAATTAAATGCTCAACGACTCGCTTGTTCACATCTTTTCCTTTTAAGCGATCGAAAAAATCAAATACACTTGAAAATGGCCCATGCTTCGTTCGCTCGGTGACAATGGTCTCCACAGGCGCTTCACCAATCCCCTTAATACTACCTAATCCAAATACCAAGTCATCCCCCACAAATTCGTGCAAATATACGGATGTATTCACATTGGGAGGCAACACATGAATCCCCATCCGCTTCGCCTCCGAAACATACACCGCCGTTCGATCCGTATTCCCCAACACCGATAACAAGAGCCCCAATAAGTAGGGTCTGGGATAATGGGTTTTTAAATAAGCCGTCTGATACGACACCAAAGCATACGCGGCACTATGGGACTTATTAAATCCATATTCAGCAAATTTATAACATAACTCAAATATTTTTTCGGCGATGGCCACATCAATTTTTTTTATTTTTGCCCCACTTAAAAAATCATGCTTCATCTGATCCATCACATCTTTTTTCTTTTTTCCCATCGCACGTCGCAACATGTCGGACTGCCCCAAAGTAAACCCGCCAACGGCTGTTGCAATTTGCATAACCTGCTCTTGATACACAATCATGCCATATGTATCCTTTAAAATAGGTTCTAAAATAGGTAAATCATATTTCACCTTTGTTTTACCTGACTTATTTGAAATAAACTCACTCACCATGCCTGATCCCAATGGCCCCGGACGATACAATGCCAATAAAGCAATAACATCCTCAAAACATTGCGGCTTTAAATCGACAATTAGTCGCCGCATTCCAGGTGACTCACATTGAAAAATACCAATGCTTTCCCCTGTTGAAAATAAATCATATGTTTTAGTATCATCCACAGGAATCGCATCAATATCAAACTCTGGATTTGTTTTAATAATTCGGTCACACGCTTCTCGAATCACCGTTAGATTTCGAAGCCCTAATATATCCATTTTTAATAATCCCATTTTCTCTAGATTATTCATGGTATAGTGAGTTGTAATTTGACCAGAGTTATTCATAAGAGGCACCATTTTTGCTAATGGATCACGTGAAATTACCAATCCAGCCGCGTGGGTGGACGAATGACGAGCAAACCCTTCCAATTTCATCCCATAATTCAATAATTGCTCGGCCTGTGGATTTTGATGATAGATGTCGGACAACTCACTTACTTTATCTAACGCATCGCTAATCGATATATTTTGACCTGGCGCGGCAGGAATCAACTTGGCCAAACGATCCACAAACTCCAAGGGAATCCCTAGAGCCCTTCCTACATCTCGCACTACCCCCCGAGCAGCCATGGTGCCAAAGGTCGCAATTTGAGCCACATGATCATCACCATATTTTCGAGAAATATAGTCAATTACTTCGCCGCGACGCTTAATGCAAAAATCAATATCAAAATCAGGCATGGATACCCGTTCAGGATTCAAAAAACGTTCGAACAACAATTGGTATGCCATGGGGTCTACTCGCGTAATATTCAGAGCGTACGCCA
>JBMTIN010000008.1:0-20994 GCA_049437345.1 Candidatus Marinamargulisbacteria bacterium | reverse complement strand
TGCCATAAACGCCCGGGCTTTTTGATGCAACGGTGCCGTACCTGGGGTTAAGTAGGTTTGGTGATGCAGCGAAAAAAAGCATTGCCGATTCCACTTGAACCCCCAATAGTGGTCGAGTGTTTCAGCCGTGTCTAAATCAATCAATAAATAATTGAGACGGTAGCAAAAGGTACGTTTAATGGGAGAAAATCGTGTGTGAGAGGTATGCCCCGTAGCCACCGTGTGAGTCATTATTATAATTCACAGCCTAGCTGACGACCAATCGCAATCGATGAGGCCATGCCATCTTCGTGAAAGCCATTACCGAAGTAACTCCCACAGTAATAAGTATTTTGGTGCCCGTTGAGTTCAGATAACATGGTTTGGGTATTTACCGATGCCGTTGTCATGATTGGATGTTCATAGTTTGTTTCATATTGAATGGCGTCTGATGGGATACTCTTTGAGGCATTCAAAGTGACAAAGTAATCTTTTTGAGACTGAATATTTTGCAATCGATTCATATAATATGAGGCACTCATTTTATTGTCATTGTGGCGAGTGTAGATCCACGAGGCCCAAGCGGATCGTTGTTTGGGGGCCACTATGGGGGATGTATGCAGGATGGTTGTGTTTTTTGAATAAGTCCAGGGCCCCAATAGGCGGGTTTCCAATGAGCTGGGTTGTGCCAACATGTTGTAGGCTTGATTGGCATGGGTGGCAATGACAACCGCGTCAAATATTTGAGGTGTTTTAGGCCCAAATAGAGTGACGTTGTTATCGGTTCGTTCAATACGATGAATGGGGGTGTTTGTATGGTAGTTCAAGTTTGTTTTTTTTATGACGGCATGAATATATTGTTGGCTGCCCCCCGTGACAGTGCGCCATTGGGGGCGGTTTCTAACTTGAAGTAAGCCGTGATTGTCCCAAAAGGACAAGAATAATTTGGCTGGAAAGTGCCGAATATCATTTTGAGAAGTGGACCAAATGGCCGCCCCCATAGGCAATACATATTCATTACAAAATTTATCATTAAACTTATAGCGTTTTAAAAAGTTATCAATAGACTCCGTCGCGGATACACTTGAAATAGCGTGTTTGGCCATTTTGTTGAATCGTAAAATACTGTAGATAAAGCCATAAAAAGCTGGCGATATCACATTTGATTTGGTACTAAATAAACCGTAGGGTATATCGCTACTATAGGCATAGCCAGAGGCTTGGTTTAAGTAAGCAAAGCTCATGTCAGAGGCATGTGAGGCCACGTTTAACTGTTCTAAAAATTTACAAAAGTAGGGGTAGTTTTTTTCATTAAATACAATAAATCCAGTATCAATCGCTTCCCCATCATTGGTTTTTACTGTATTTGTGTGGCCCCCCAATCGATGGTTGGCTTCAAATAGGGTTATGTCATATTTTTGACTGAGTAAATATGCGGCACTCATACCTGAAATGCCACTCCCAATCACGGCAATGCGTTGAATTTTCATAAAGCCAGTATACCGAAAAATAACGGGATCACCCATCATGTATTGGAATTATTTCAATGCTTGTGACGATAATTAATGTCATGTAAAATTATGATTAAGAAAATAATAGGAGGAATAATATGGGATTGATAGGTAAAAAAGCCCCTGATTTTAACGCCAGTGCTGTTGTTAATGGTCATATCATTGAAGATAATTTTCAATTATCAAGTTTTGAAGGAGGATATAGTATTTTATTCTTTTATCCCTTGGATTTTACATTTGTATGCCCCACAGAACTGCATGCATTCCAAGAAAAAATATCTGAGTTTGAGGCTCGAAATACGCAAGTGATTGGGTGTTCAATTGATTCAAAATTTACCCATGCCGCATGGTTAAATACGCCGAAAGAAAAAGGTGGGATTCAAGGCGTTAAGTACCCATTAGTATCCGATTTAACGAAATCAATTGCACGGGATTATGATGTTTTAGATGAGGCATCGGGTGTGGCGTATCGAGGGCTCTTTTTGATTGATAAACAGGGTATTATTCGCCATCAATTAGTAAATGATTTGCCATTGGGCCGAAATGTTGACGAGGCGTTACGTTTGATTGATGCATTGCAATTTCACGAGGAAAACGGGGAAGTATGCCCTGCCAATTGGAACAAGGGCGATAAGGCTATGAATGCCGACGCACAAGGTGTTCAGGCATATTTTCAAGATGTTAAAATATTGGAAAAAGGATAATTCCGAATGACTCAATTACCAACATTACCTTATGCGTATGATGCGCTTGTTCCCCATATTGATGCAACAACGATGGAAATCCATCATGGAAAGCATCACCAAGCGTACATTACAAAGTATGATGCGGCCGTGGCTGGTACATTGCTTGAGCAGAAATCATTGTCAGAGGTGTTAGCGGATTTGGGAAGTGTTCCCGATGATATTAAAAATGCCGTACGAAACAACGGCGGTGGTCATTTGAACCATTCGTTATTTTGGACAATTTTGTCTCCCACAGGTGGCGGTAAACCAACGGGGGAGTTGGCTGCAGCCATGCAGACAGCCATCGGGTCGTTTGATGATTTTAAGACATTATTTTCAACGGCAGCCACAACTCGTTTTGGGAGTGGTTGGGCATGGCTGGTGGTGGATACCGCTGGGAATTTAAGCGTTTCATCTACGGCGAATCAAGATTCCCCGATCATGGAAGGCTTGTTTCCTAAATTGGGGTTGGATGTATGGGAGCATGCGTATTATTTGAATTATCAAAACCGACGTCCCGATTACATTAACGCTTTTTGGCACCTTGTGGACTGGTTGCGTGTTTCGGACTATTATTCGTTGGCTAAAAAAGGGGACACCAGCTACCTAGTATAAAACGAAAAAAGGGGGGGCTATTATGTTGTTGTCAGGGACGGGTGAAGATCGGCTTTTGATTTTAGTTTGGGGCTGGATGCATTGAGTTTGGAAATGGCGGTGGCTGTTTTGGCCGATGCTTTGAGTGTGTCTAAGTCAATATCGGCATCCACCGTAAAACCAGCGGTTTCAATTAATGAGATGGTGTCGTGAATATCGGACCCTTGGACATTTAAATAGCCATCCATAAATAATGAGTTAGCGGCCATGAGTGCCATGGATTGTAGATCCCCCAAATAATGTTCCCGCCCGGCGGCCAAACGAATTTCGGCCGTGGGGTGAATCAATCGAAATAAGGCAACAATTTTGCGGGGATAGCGGTGTTTTTTTACCTAGTTTATTGGTTGAATTTGTAATATTTCTGAAAAAACCAATAGACCATACCATTTGTGATTTAATTTTTTACGGGAGATAAATAAATAAGATACCTCCAGCGTACATTATTTAGATATTTTTGACAGTTTCATTATGAGTGTGACAAAAATATATTTTATCATCATCATTATTAGTATAGAAAATAGTAATCGTATTATTATTGTATCGAACTGTGCGACCATTTTTTTCAAATGTTTGTTTTAAATGAGATGGAGCAATAAACGTTAAATCTTGACCGTTACAATTTGCTATTTCTAGACTTGGATGATTCACCTTGTTCCCCTCTTTAATCTTAAAATAGCTTTTATTTGAAACCAATTCAAGTGATTTTCCGTTGGTTATATTGAGAAAATCATACTTATATGTGACATTTACTGTTTGATTAATAAACTTCACATACTTTGTTTCGTTGGCATCATTCTTTATTTCGTCAGAATAGTCAGTACTCTCGGAATCTTGAATTTTGTTAGGTTCTATTGTAAAGGTATCTGTTATCGAGACTAATTTTAAATTTAATGAGAAATTATTTTTTTCATTTAAAATTTCACCGTTTGTGTGGTAGTTAGTTCCGCTCGAGGGAGTATCCATGACGGTATTATTAAGACGTATGTCTAGAGTGTCTAGCTTTAGATTTTCAGCATTGAATTCATTGATAATGGCCCATTCATTATCAGACAAATCATAATAAGAAGACTTTTTTTTTGAACACGCACAAAAAACAAATAATGGTAATATAAATAATAATAATTTTTTCATACATAAATGAATACATCGTACTTTTAGTAAAGTCAAGGCTATTATGTTGTTGTTAGTGTCGGATGGAGATCGGCTTTTGATTTTAGTTGTGGGCTGGATGCATTGAGCTTGGAAATAGCGGTGGCTGTTTTGGCCGACGCTTTGAGTGTGTCTAAGTCAATATCGGCATCCACCGTAAAACCAGCGGTTTCAATTAATGAGATGGTGTCGTGAATATCGGACCCTTGGACATTTAAATAGCCATCCATAAATAATGAGTTAGCGGCCATGAGTGCCATGGATTGTAGATCCCCCAAATAATGTTCCCGCCCGGCGGCCAAACGAATTTCGGCCGTGGGGTGAATCAATCGAAATAAGGCGACAATTTTGCAACATTTTTGTGGGGATAGCGGGGGTTTTTTACCTAGTTTATTTCCTTCCATGTGCAAATAAAAATTAATAGGAATGGATTTCACATTCAATTCTTTTAATTTGAAGGCCACATCAATAATATCTTGATCGGTTTCACCCATCCCCACAATCATTCCCGAACAAATATCAATATTGTTTGCATTCACATTGAACAAGGTATCAAGACGATCTTTAAAGGTATGTGTTGTACAAATAGATTCGTAGTAGGCTTCAGAGGTATTTAGATTATGGTTGTACCGGTCCAAGCCAGCATCGGCCAATTGTTTGGCATCGTCTTTTGAAATGAGGCCTGGAGATAAACAAACCTCGATAGGATATGTGGCTTTGATTCGTTTAATAACACGCGATAAGAATTCAACGCGTTTTTGAGAAGGGCCACGGCCTGAAAATACCATACAGTATCGAAATGCACCTTTTTCGTGGGCATTTTTGGCTTCATTTAGAATTTGATCTTCGTCTTTTTTCGTGTATTTTTCGATGGGAACCGATGCATCTTTGGCTTGCACGCAATAATGACAATCCTCGGGGCAGTGACCATTTTGGGCATTGTTCAGAATATGGATACGGACAGATTTGCTATAATATTTTTTTCGAAGGGTGTAGGCCGCATGCAGTAATTCAATCGTGTCGGATGCATCGGATAATAGATACATGGCATCGGGCTTATTAATGAGGTGTTCATTGATGGCGTTGTTTAAAATGCTGGTTGAATTCATATCTTATTTAATTTACCTTTTCCAATTAAATAAATCAATTCTGTAAGTGGCTTTATTATGGGATATGAAAGATTCATAGATGAGATAACGATATTCTATGGGTTGGATGACATACATAATTCATGTAAACTGTAAAAAAGGATTCATAATGAACCAAAAAGCGCACGATTTTCATATTCCCGTTATGGGAACTGCATTTACTATTGATACACCATATAAAGTGGCAAGGTTTGGTATTTCTTCGGTGGTTTCCATTGGCGATGACGAATTATGTGAGACCATGAGAAAGTACTATGCTCAGGCGCATGGTATCGCCTTTACTCCCATCGAAAAAACCCAGGTGGATTATCGGTCCCAGCGAATTTGTGCCTATTTAAATTTGTTGGACGATTTAATCCAATCTCAAATTGAGGCAATGAAAACAACCCCCTTTATGGAAACATCAGACAATACCAAGTATTTTGAGTTATTGCCGGATGGGCATGCCATGAAAGCGGTGTTTCAAGAAATGATGCAGGCCACCGGGAACCAACGAACCGCACTTGAGCGACAGTGCAAAGACTACATTCATGCGGGAGCGATTGATGTCAATATTATGACAAAGCTGGATCGAACCAATTATGATGCCAAGAATCAGCCATTACCCGATATCTATTCCGATGCCGTATCCGCATTAATGGGGTTTGCTCAATCCAAAATTACCGCGGGCATTGTTTTTTCGGCGGGGTTTAATCGTCGGTTATTTGCGCATTGCGAGAATGTGTCGGACTTTTATTTTAATGGTGGGATTCAAAAAAAGCGGTTAATTTTAAAAGTGTCAGATTTCCGGTCCAGTTTAATTCAAGGCCGTTTTTTAGCAAAGAAAGGTATTTGGGTATCGGAATATCGGATTGAATCTGGCCTCAACTGTGGCGGCCATGCCTTTGCCACCGATGGGTTGCTGTGCGGCCCTATTCTTGAGGAATTTAAAACCCGTTTAACGGAATTGAATAACGAATGCCGGAGTATTTGCAATATAGTTCTGACGAAAAAGAGTCAGCCAAAAGTTCCGGAAGATGAAACCTCGGTTGTAACCTACCAAGGTGGTATTGGGACCCCCAATGAACAGGCATTTTTAATGAATTATTATGGGACGTACAGTACCGGTTGGGCGACCCCATTTTTATTGGTGCCCGAGGTAACAACATTGGATACCGCCACCCGAGTTTTACTTCAAAACGCCACGGAATCGGATTGTTATTTAAGTGGGGTATCGCCCTTGGGGGTTCCTTTTAATACGGTAAAAAATACGGCCAGTGAAGAACAAAAAATGGCTAGGGTAGCTTCTGGACGACCCGGAAGTCCGTGTCCCAAAGGCCATTTGGTATTTGATACAGAGTTTTCAAAGCGGCCAGTATGCAAAGCGTCGGTTTTTTATCAGAAACGAAAAATTGAACAGTTAAAAAAAATGGACCTTATTTCAAGTGATTATGAAGACGCGTTTTCAGCCATTATTGACAAGGCGTGTTTATGTGAAGATTTAGCGGCTCCGGCATTAATTGAATACGGTATCGATAATAATCGTCCCTTAAAATCAACCGTCTGTGCGGGGCCGAACATTGCGTATTATACGAAGATTGTTGGGCTAAAAGAAATGGTGGGGCATATTTATGGGCGGTGTAATTTAATTGGGGCTAAAAATCGACCCAGCTTTTTTATTGCTGAATTAAATATGTATATTCAGTATTTGACCAATGAGATTAAACAAAAAACCGCGTCAGTGACAACGATAGATATTAAACGGTTTTCTACATTCGCAAAAAACTTGTTGGACGGGATCCAGTATTACGTTCAATTAACCAAAACCGCGTATATTGAAACGGATGCGTATAAGGCCACGATGTTAACAGAGTTGTCTTTGGCGCAAGATCAAATTGCGGCATTGGTTCAAAAAAATCATACGGTATTTTCTGAATCCCTAGACCCACTCTTGATATAGTTTTTGAATGTTTATGGGGGATGACGTTGTGGTCCGCTTGTGGTACATTGTGTCTACCTAATTATGAGGAGTTTGTATGTCTAAAAAGTATCGAATTGGGGTTGTTGGCGCAACCGGTGTGGTGGGGAAAGAAATTATAAAAATATTAGAATCTCGGAAGTTTCCCGTCGAGTCATTACGATTATTTGCATCGGAACGGTCACTCGGCCAAACCGTGTTATTTAATGGGGAACGGTTGGATGTGGAAGTGCTCAGTGAGGATACGTTGAGGGATGTGGATATGGCCCTGTTTTCAGCCGGATCATCCATTTCAAAAAAGTTTTGTCCATTGGCGGCTGAGCGAGGCATTATATGCATTGACAATACGTCTCATTATCGAATGGTTGAGGGGGTTCCTTTGGTGGTTCCCGAGGTCAATGCGTCGGCATTAAAAAATCATCGTAATATTATTGCCAATCCCAATTGTTCGACGGCCCAAATGATGGTGGTGTTAAAACCTATTATGGATGCGGTGGGGCTAGAACGTGTGGTTGTATCCACTTATCAATCCGTATCGGGTGCGGGGTCATCGGCCATTACAGAGTTGGAAGATCAATCTCGAGCCAATTTGTCAGGACAGACACTGGCTCCCTCGGTATTTCCCCATCCCATTGCATTTAATGTGATTCCTCAAATTGATGTGTTCTTAGATAATGGTTATACCAAAGAAGAAATGAAGATGATCAATGAAACCAAAAAAATATTG
The DNA here is from genome assembly GCA_049437345.1 of Candidatus Marinamargulisbacteria bacterium. Classification (GTDB taxonomy): domain Bacteria; phylum Margulisbacteria; class Marinamargulisbacteria; order UBA817; family UBA817; genus UBA817. The sequence continues at coordinate 13,144 of JBMTIN010000008.1, read as the reverse complement.
GGGGATGATAACCTTTGCATTACGGCTACAGCTGTGCGTGTCCCAGTGTTTGTTGGACATAGTGAAGCGATTAATATTGAGACTAAGGCAGCGGTATCACCGGCCATGGTTCGTGATTTATTGGCCAAGGCACCCGGGGTATCGGTGATGGATGACCCACATAAAAACCATTACCCCACACCTCGAGATGTGGCGGGAAAAGATGACGTATTGGTGGGCCGTATTCGAACAGATGTATCGAAAAAGAACACGATTGAATTATGGTGTGTTGGCGACAACCTTCGTAAAGGTGCGGCTTTAAATGCGGTTCAAATTGCGGAAGCCTTGACGTAATATTTTTTATAATGGATATAGATCCTGTGATTTCGCATTACAATAGGTGTGCGAAACACGTTGAAGATGATGCCCGAGCCATGGGATGGTCTTCGGCGTTTAATCAGAAGTTGCGATTTGATGTTATAAACCACATGGTGGATTTGGATGATTGTTCAATATTAGATGTAGGGTGTGGTGATGGCGCATTATTTCATTATTTAAGAAATAATAATATGAGTACTGAGTATAAGGGAATTGATGTGTCGCCAAATATGATTCAGCGTGCTCAGGCTCGATATCCCGGAATTTCAGTTCGAGAATGTAATTTCTTTAATTATACTGGGGAACATGATGTTGTGGTATGTTCGGGTGGATTGAGTATGGGGGGGGGCGATGATCCGTTGGTATTTTTAGACCAGGCGCTAAATTATCTGCTTAACTTAAGTCATGATCACGTTATTATTAATTTGTTGAGTGATCATGCTGAAAAAAAAGACCCCATGTTTCATTATTATTCTCCTCAAGATGTCATGGCATTGTGTTTTAAAAAAACACCTTACGTCACCATGAATCATGGGTATTTACCGCATGATTTTACCGTGCATTTGGTTCGGTATTCGTTGTTCGATTAAAAAAAGGGGCAATGGGGGTTGGTTCTTTTAATATATATCCACATCCGGGCAATAGGGTTTGTCCAATACGTTTTTTATGAGGGTATTGGCGACAAATCAGTGGTCGGCGCCAGTAGATTTGGCAATGGTTGTTTTTTAAATAATTGCAGGAATAAATTAGGATTGCGTCTGTCTTATACCACCCTTTTAACTTGAAATTATAAACAAATTGGTACCAGATATTCACCCATCGCAATAAAAATGGGCGACGATTGAGTGAGCGAGACACCCCCACCGCAATATTTTGACAACAAATGCCCCGTTTTTTGCACTGACCGTGAATTTTGGGGGCGGGATGCCACCCAGTGGTGGCCCATGTAAATATCCCATCAATGTCTCGAATCAGTCGGAGTAAAAATCGGAGCGGGTAATAAAAAATAATCATTAATAAACCCTCCCCCCCAAAAAAAGTTTAATTTAACGCCTGTTCAAAGTCCGCTTTAATATCGTCAATGTGTTCCAAGCCCACGGACACTCGAATCATATCTGGCAACACACCCGCGGCCAATTGATCCGATTCATTCAACTGCTGATGTGTTGTGGATGATGGGTGAATGACCAATGTTTTTGCATCGCCCACATTGGCCAAGTGACTCGCTAATTTAACCTTATTAATAAAGGCTTCGGCTTGATCGTAACCACCATTAATGCCAAAGGTGAAGACCGACGGGAACGATCCATTTAAGTATGTTTGACATGTTGTATAACTGGGGTGGTCTTCGAAACCAGTGTAGTTGACCCATTTAATTTGGGGATGGTTTTTGAGCCAATGCGCGAGTTTTTTTGCGTTTTCCACGTGTTTTTCCATTCGAAGCGGCAATGTTTCGAGTCCTTGTAAAAATTGGAAGGCATTGGATGGACTGACGGCCATGCCAATATTTCGTAACCCTTGTACGCGTGCTTTGATGGCAAAGGCAACGTTTCCTAAGCCGGGAAAATCCCCGAATACATCCCAATAATTAAGCCCATGATAACTGGCATCGGGCGTTGTAAATTCAGGGAATCGTCCTTGGGACCAGTCAAATTGACCGCCATCAACAATGACGCCACCAATGGATGTACCGTGCCCGCCAATCCATTTGGTTAGGGAGTGAATGACAATATCAACACCATGGGTAATGGGTTGGCATAGACCGGGAGCAAATGTATTATCGACCATTACAGGAATACCATGGCCATGAGCGGCGTCCGCAATGGCCTTAAAATCCAGTACATCGCCTTTTGGATTTCCAATGGTTTCAAAATAGACTAACTTGGTGTTGGGTTTGACATATTGGTTGATTTTATCGGACGAAAGATCCTCAACAAAGTCAACGGTAATACCTAAACGGGGAAATGTATGACGAAATAATGTGTCGGTACCTCCATATAATGACGACGATGCAATAATATGATCCCCCGCCGAACAAATTGTATGAATAGCTAAGAAAATAGCGGACATACCGCTGGCGGTGCACACAGCCGCACGGCCCCCTTCAATCGCAGCAATCCGCTGTTCTAGTACATCGGTGGTGGGGTTCATAATGCGTGTATAAATATTGCCAAATTCTTTTAATGCAAATAAATTGGCGGCATGTTTTGTATTTTTAAATACATAACTACTCGTTTGATAAATGGGTACCGCACGGGATCCGGTGGTTTCATCCGGGGATTGCCCGGCATGCAATGATATTGTTTCCAAGTGATTAGACATGGTTGAACTCCTTTTTTTTGTATAATATTTAGGTCAATCATATCATAATATGATCGATACGATTAGTATAAAGGAGTATTTATTTATGGATGTTTTTATTGACTTAAACAGTGTGTTTTATGTAATCGAAACATTGGGGATTGTGTCGTTTGCGATATCTGGAATGATGCTGGCTAAAAGAAAAGACTTTGATATTGTGGGGGTGTATATTATTGGCTGGGTAACATCGTTTGGTGGTGGGACCATTCGAGATATGATGCTAGATCGTCAACCATTGCATTGGATTTCTCATTCAGAATATCCGTTGATGTTATTGGGGCTGGCTATTCTATTTAGCTTGATTCGACGGGTTCGAATTCAAAAAAAATGGTTATTGGTTCCGGATGCCATGGGGATGGCTCTTTTTGCGGTTACAACGGCCCAAATGACGGTGAATATGGGGTTGCCTATTATTATTGTGGGTATGTTATCGGCCATTGTTCCTACGTTTGGCGGTGTGATTCGTGACAGCTTATGTCAGGAAATTCCCCAAATATTTCGAAGTGATTCCACCCTTTATGCGTCATTGGCATTTGGTGGCGGTATTTTGTATAGTTTCTTTGTAATTAACAGTATTTTTTCACCAACTATGGCCATGATTCTTAGTGCAATTATTATTTTTATACTGCGTATTTTAGCCCATATGTTTCATTGGCGACTTCGTTGGCCAACGCATTTATGATTATAATGATAAACTGGGGTTAAAGTGGGAAGGGCCACTGGTATGAGAAAAGGGGGGGAGACTCTCTGCCAGTATATGGCCCTTCTAGGGGGAAGGCTACGAATAGCCTTGTGCTATATATCGTCATGATGGAAGCGCCTCTTTCATTAAGATATATTGATTAATATTGATGTATTTTATGTTCTTTGAATAATGTCATCATTTTAGTAATATAACACTATGGGGTTTGGGACAATTTGTTATTTTTGCCATCAACCAACAGAGCATCGGTTTTGTGATCATTGCTCTGATCAGTTAAAGCCATCATTTAGTATGGTTCCTGTTATGCCAAATATCTGTTTGGGCGGTCGATTATTTTTGTACCAGGGGGCGGTTAAACAAGTGATTCAAGATGTGAAATTCAATTCAAATTTTCGTTTAGCTCAATGCTTGGCGGAGTATTATTTACCATCTTGTATTCCTCCTGTTTTTTTTGATGTGGATGCCTGGGTGATAGTGCCTTCACATTGGTTTCGGCAGTTATGTCGAGGGCGACCGCATTTGCCATTTTTATTTCAATCCATGAATGATCACGGAATGAATGGTTCGCATTGGTTAAAACGTGTTCGGTATACAGCCACATCTGTTGGGTTATCGCGAACCCAACGCCGATTAAATGCTCAAAAAAATCGGTTTGCTTGGTTAGGGCCGTCATTGGTTCAGCGAGTAACAATTTTAGATGATGTGATGACAACCGGGGAAACGTTGATAGAAATTGCGCGATTATTACGATCTCATGGAGTTCATACCGTTATGTCATTGGTACTTGCATATCAAAGCAATGCTTGAGGAATGCTAATTTCGTCGTTACAGTTAGTGAAGTGGATCGTAAAATAATAATAAATTCAGGGAGTTCCGTATCACGAGATGCGATTGTTCAGTTGCTAAGTGACGCTGATTATCATCGTGTAGGAATGGTAATTGAGCGAGGGACCTTTTCCGTAAAAGGGTCCATTCTTGATGTGTTTCCTATTAATCATAATCAACCCGTTCGATTGGATTTTTTTTCCGATGAATTAGCGGCCATTCATTCATTTCGTGTGGATACACAGCGCACGTTGTCGGTGATTAATTCGGTGAGCATCTTACCGGTTGACGGAGATGTTCCTCCCGCCATGAGTTTTGAAAATCGGGTATTAAATACCGACGTAATGTCCAATATTCAAGATGGGGATTATATTGTTCATGAACGGTACGGTGTGGGAATGTTTCGGGGATTTCAACGCTTAACGGTGGGAGATCAAGACGGCGAATATATTTTGATTCATTTTAAAGGGACCGATAAATTATACATGCCGTTGGATCAAGTGCCTTTGATTCATCGTTACGCTGGATCCCATGCGACACCCCGACTCAATGGTTTGTATGATGGCGGGTGGGAGCGCACACGAAAAAAAGCGCATCGGGCCTTAACCGAGTTAGCCCAAGGCATTTACGATATGGCCAAACGTCGTCAGCAGGTTCACGGGTTTGCATTTTTACCCGATACCGAGGATCAATTAACCTTTGAGCTTAAATGCCCGTTTAAAGAAACTCCCGATCAGGCGCGAGCCATTCAAGATGTGAAATCCGATATGGAGGCGTCGACACCGATGGATCGATTGGTTTGTGGGGATGTGGGGTTTGGCAAAACAGAAGTCATTTTGCGTGCCGCTGCAAAGGCGGTATTTAATTTAAAGCAAGTGATTGTATTGGTGCCAACCACTATTTTATGTGATCAGCATTATAAAACATTTAAAGAACGATTTAATGGCACAAAAATCGTGGTTCAGTCAGTATCCCGGCTACGTTCCACTCAACATAATCGGAAGGTCATTCGGGGGGTAAAGGATCATACCGTTGACATTGTTATCGGTACTCATCGGTTACTGAGTCGTGATGTCGTGTTGCATGATTTAGGCTTGGTTATTGTTGATGAAGAGCAGCGATTTGGCGTAACGCATAAAGAAAAAATAAAGAAAATGGCTGAAAAAGTTGATATTTTGACCACCTCGGCGACCCCCATTCCACGAACCCTTTATATGTCCCTAACCGGGGCACGGGCCATATCAAGTATTAATACGCCGCCCCCCGGTAGAAAACCCATTCAGACGATTATTCAAGAGTATTCTTTGGTCGCTATTCGAGCGGCGATAAAGAAGGAAATGGATCGTGGTGGGCAAGTATATTTTTTACATAATCATATCGATGAATTACCCATGATGGCATCGCAATTAGTTAATCAAGTACCCGGGATGCGCATTCAAATTGCACATGGACAAATGAATGTTTCTGAACTTGAAGCCACTATGATGGCTTTTTATGCGCACGAATTTGACGTATTATTGTGCACTACTATTATTGAAAATGGACTGGATATCCAAACAGCCAATACCATTATTATTAATCGTGCCGATCGATTGGGGTTGTCTCAAATTCATCAGATTCGTGGTCGGGTGGGCCGATGCGCGACCCAGGCCTATGCATATATATTATTTCCATCTACCACCGAATTAAGCGTGGAAAGTAAAGATCGTTTGCAAGCATTAAAGGAGGCCGTAGGATTGGGTGTTGGGTATCAATTAGCGATGAAGGATTTGGAAATTCGAGGGGCGGGGACGTTGTTGGGCGAAAAACAATCGGGTCATTTAACGGCCATTGGATTTGACTTGTATTGTAAATTATTGGATCAAAATTTAAAGAAAGTTCGTGGCGAACGTGTGGATAATACGGCTTTGATTTCATTGAAACGTCATCCAAATGTATTTATTCCAAGCCATTATATTCCCGATGCCAATGAGCGTCTGGCCATGTATCAACGGTTGTTGGGTGTTACCAATCGAATGGGGCTAAAACGACTACAGCTGGAATGCATTGATCGCTATGGGAAGCTTCCCAAACGAATGACAACGTTTATTGAATCCATTAGTGTGCAGTTATCAATTTAAAATTTATTTTTTGAGGGATTTTTCTTTGAGAAGTTGTTTTAATGTGGACTCCATTTCATTGCAATACTCATCCTCGTCGTTGGTTTCACCCAGATCATTTGCTTGTTTGGCGGCCTTCGCACAGGCCTCGTGCAATGTTTTGGGGTCAATATCTATGGGCTTACCCAAGTGATTCAGTGTTACAGATTCGATATCGCCTGTTTTTTTTGTCGACTTGGAATCTGTTTTTTTTGGTTTAAAATTTGAGGGGATATCCACAATTAATTTTTACCATAACTTATTTGAAAAATAAATGATTACAAAAGATACACGTGGCTATTTAACTCAATATATTTGAATATTTCGATGGACTTCCTTACAATGAAAGGCCATGAAAAAACGAATTCGTACTCACACCAATCCTTTAAATATTCGTCAGCGATTAACGGATCCATTATGGCAGGATCAGATTCACGCGCATTCAATTATTTGCTTGGAAATTGGGTTTGGAAAGGGGCGGTTTATGAACGCATATGCCGAAAATCATGATGACCAATTGATTGTAGGCGTAGAAGTTCGTCAACAAATGGTGCAGGCATTTACCGCCAAACCATATCCCGATAATTGCTTACCTATTTGGGGGGCGGGACATATTTGTTTAGAGGATTTAATCCCTGATCGTTCGTTGTCGAAGGTATTCATATTTCATCCCGATCCATGGTTTAAAAAACGCCATCATAAGCGACGAGTTATTAATACGTCGTTATTGGCCACCATTAAAACCAAGATGAGGTCCGGTGGGCGTGTGTATATTTCAACCGATGTTAAAGAACTCTATGACGATATTATGTCGGTATTGCTTGAACAAAATGATAAGCAATACATATCCGGTGATCCATTTTGGGCGACGGATTACACAACCCATTGGTCCCAATTCTCAATTCAGGATGCACGGTCTCAATTTTTAGCGACATTTCAATTTATTTCATTACCCAATACGTAGTATAATAGGGGTATTATTCAATTTAATTATGCGGTCTATTAATAAATGGGGCGCATTGTATATTTAAGGAGTCCCAATTATGATTGCAACCGCTGAGTCAATTGACGTTTCTAAAAGTCATGTTATTTTATTTTTTAATGATGCGTCGAACAACGAGTTTGATGCATTGCCGGATGATATTTGAGACATTGTTCAGGTGTATCGTAAAGCTAAAAAGGTGAAAGAGAAAACGGTCGTGGCCATTCAGCGCCAACCATCCCCAGAATCCCCCACCTTGGTTTTGGTTAATTTGGGTAACAAAAAAGAGGCAACCATAAAAAACCTACGATTATTAGGGGCCAAAGCCGTTCGTTTGGTATCCGATGCGATCGACGTCCAGTGGGTGGCCATTAATGAACAGCCCAATTGGTCGTGGCATTTGGCCCAGGTGATTATGATGGTGCAGTACGAAGTGCCACATAAAAAATCGGCAAAAAAAGAATCGAAGACGTATCCTACCCATACCATGATTCATACCGCCAAGGCCGATGTTATGGCGGGGGCCGTTATCGGTGAAGCCGTTAATAAGGCACGGTCGTATGCGAATATGCCAGCGAATCAATTAACTACTACGGCATTTGTTGAAGATATCCAAGATTTATTCAAAAATGATCGTCGCTATACGGTAACGGTACTTACTGAGGATGAATTAAAGAAGCAGGATATGAATGCGTTATTAGGTGTAGGGCAAGGGTCGAAGTACCCATCCTATTTGGTGGATATTACCTATGATGGTGGGGGACAAGAATCCATGGCGTTGGTGGGCAAAGGCGTTATGTTTGATACTGGAGGCATATCCATTAAGCCGTCAAGGGGCATGAAGGAAATGAAAGGTGATATGGGGGGCGCTGCAGCGGTTATTGGTGCGGCCTGGGCGGCGAGTCAATTATCCATTCCCCACAAGGTGTCGTTTATTGTTCCTGTTGTTGAAAATATGGTGTCTATGGACGCACAGCGTCCCGGAGACGTGGTGGTGGCCAGCAATGGCACCAGTATTGAAATTACCAATACCGATGCCGAAGGTCGATTGATTTTAGCTGATGCGCTGGTGTATGCCGCCAAAAAAAAGGTGGATTGCATGGTGGATATCGCGACATTAACGGGCGCATGTGTTATTGCTTTGGGGCCGTATGCGGCCGCCGTTTTAGGAAATCACCAGGGGGTGGTGGATGCCATTATTCATGGGAGTGAGTCCATGAATGAACCATTTTGGCAGTTACCATTATTTGATGAATATAAGGATTTATTAACGTCTGATGTGGCGGATTATTTAAATGCCAATGAAGGTCGAGAGGCGGGGACCATTACAGCGGCCAAGTTTTTAGAAGCCTTTGTGGGTGATACACCGTGGGCCCATTTGGACATTGCCTCCACCATGTCCGTCACATCGGATAAAGGGGAGTTGGTTAAAGGGATGACGGGGGCTGGAACGCGCGCACTAATTGCGTTTATGCTCGCCAAGAAGCGGGCATGATATCGACACTCCAAGAACAGTTTAATACCCCATTAGAAGGGTTTTCCGCTGCGAGTCTCCCGCCATTAGATATTCCCAGTGCGTTTCATGATGTGGCCGAAGCGTATCCATTAATGCCATGCGCAACGGCTTCCATGGCTTTGTCTCCACAGCGACTGGGGGTGGTATTTTCTGGTGGGCCGGCCCCCGGCGGGCATGATGTTTTAGTAGGAATCATCCGTTATCTGAGGCCAAATGATCAGTTGATCGGCTTTTTAGGCGGTTTTGGCGGGCTACTCAAGGGATATCACCGAGTAATTGATTCTACGGATGCCGATATGCTGATTGGGACGGCTGGATTTGATTATTTGGGCACGGATCGAACCAAGATTGCCACCGATGATCAAATGGCGTTATTATCGGGGGTTATCGATCAATTATCGTTAGATGCATTATTGGTTGTTGGTGGTGATGATTCAAATACCAATGCGATGCATATTGCCAGAGCCTTGCTTGGGCGATGTCATGTAATTGGAATTCCAAAAACCATTGATGGCGATATGAGATTGTCGCCATACTTGAATACCACGTTTGGGTTTCATACGGCCACTCAAGTCTACTCACAATCAGTGCAAGCGTTGTCGATCGATGCACTAGCGACGAAAAAGTATGTTCATTTTGTGAAATTAATGGGGCGACAAGCGTCTCATGTGGCACTTGAAGTGGCGCTTCAAACAAAGCCTTTCGGGTGTTTATTACGAGAGGAAGTAACTCAAAAGGGGTGGGGATTGGCCCAGGTAATTGGGTATTTTTCGGATGTTATCGTCCAACGTATGGGGATGAGAAAGCCTTACGGTGTAGTATTATTTCCTGAAGGGTTGGTTGAAGTCATTCCTGAATTTAATACACAGTTAACGGCGACAGCATCGGATGTGGATTCGCATGGTAATATGAACTTATCACAATGGCCATTGGAAACACGCGTAATGGAATTGGTTATGAAGGATGTTTATAAGAAGACAAGGCAATCCATTCCGGCCATGGCCCATTTTTTTGGTTATGCGGGTCGATCCAGTCGACCAACTAAATTTGATGCTATTTATTCAAGAGGATTGGGTAAAACAGCCTATGCATTGGCCTTGAGTGGTTATACGGGGGTCATGGCGGCCTGTTATGTTAAGGATACCACGGTTCAGCCATGCGGGATTCCTTTGGCGGCGATGATGTGCGAGGGCCAAAATGGGGGACGAATTAAAAAGTTCTTAGTAGATACGTCGTCAAAGGATTATCGTAATTATATTAAAAAGAAAACAGATTGGGTAACTGGGGACCCTGTATTTCCGAGGCCTGATTATTGGGCCATACCCCGTTCGTTTGATCAATTAAGAGGAGTGTAATTAATATGGCTAAAAAAATGGCAATTCATTGGGATTTAAAAGAACTACATACAACGTTATCGGTGGACGAAACACAACCTTTATTGGACGATTTAGAGCAACAAGTAATGGCCTTCTCAAGTACTTATAAAGGGCGGGTCGCAGGGTTGTCATCCAAAGATATTTATTCGGCATTGGTCGCCTATGACGAACTTCGGGCGGGCATTTATAAGATTAGTCAATTTGCTCACTTAAACTATTCAGTTGATATGAAAGATCCGGATGTGTTGAGGTTTGTATCTTGGGTTGATGAATGGACATCCACCATGGGAAATACCTTGTTATTTTTCTTTTTGGAGATTGGGGCGATTTCGGATAATCAACGAACGCAGTGGCTTGCCTTTGAGCCTAATTCTGTCTATGCCTATTCGATTCAGAGTGCCATGAATAAGCACCCGTATCGATTATCAGAATCGGAAGAGCAGTGGATTAACTTAAAAGATCTTAATGGGTGTGATGCATTGCGTAAGTTGTACGGGGAACATACCGCTCAATATGTGTTTAATGTGGTGATTGATGGGGAAGAAATATCATTGAATGGGGCGGAGTGTCGGGCCTTAAGATACCACGAAGACCCATCCGTTCGACGAGAGGCTATGGCTTTGTTTTTGAATCAATACAAACAAGATGAGCATATTATGGTCCATGTTTTTAATTCGGTGATTAAAGATGCAAATATTGAGCGTCAAAAGCGAGGATATAAGCATCCGATGGATCCCATGAACCGGCACAATGATTTGCCCGATGATTTGGTGGCACTATTGCATCGCGTGACGACGGAGTCAAATACGCTTGTTCAGGAGTATTACGGTCTTAAAAAAAAGATGTTAGGTTTGGATCACATGACATTGGCGGATATTTATGCACCCATTACAAAAAATGAACCTAAAATGCCATGGGATGAGGCAAAAGCCTTGGTGCTAGATAGTTTTGCTCAATTTGACGATGAGTTTTATCGGTTTGCAGATGATATGTTTCGTAGAGATCGATTGGATGTGTTTCCATCAAAAACAAAACGCGGGGGGGCATTTTGTTCTAGCTCAAGTCCCGATGTTCGGCCGTATGTTATGTTAAATTATTTGGGTAAAAAACGAGATGTGGCCACCTTGGCACACGAGTTGGGGCATGCGATTCATGCGTATTATTCATCCAAGCAACCCCTATTAAATTACCATGCTATTTTACCGATATGTGAAACAGCGTCGGTATTTTGTGAAATGATTGTGATGGATGCGTTAAAGAAAGGGGCCCAGACCAAGGCCGAAAAAATTACGTTGCTATCGACACAATTGGAAGATATCTTTGCGACATCACATCGTCAAAATATGTTTTCACGGTTTGAGCAATCAATGCATGAAAAAATAACCCATCAGCGATTATCTGGCGATGAATTGTCCAACATGTATGCAAATGAATTACAGCATTTATTTGGCACGTCGGTGAGTATCCCGCCGGAATATCATTGGGAATGGGCCACTATTCCTCATATGTTAGATGTTCCTTTTTATGTGTATTCTTACAATTTTGGAAATTTATTGGTTTTTGGATTATACCAACTTTATTTGGACGAGGGCGTGAAGATGATTCCAAAATTAAAACGTATTTTGGAAGGGGGATCGTCTAAAAGTCCAGTACAATTATTAGGAGACGAAGGCATTGATATACTGGATCCAGCATTTTGGGGACGAAGCATAACATGCATTGAATCCGTGCTTAACGAATTGACGTCCTTGGTTCGTTCATAATTCATGCCCTCAACACCTGTTATTTTAACGATTACGGTTTGGGATGACCATGTGCGTATTTCGATGATGTCCAAGGCCATGGTTTGCTTGGCTAGTCGGTCATTTTATTTAACAATCAATACGGATACACAGGGCATTCGGTCTGTGGATCCATTCCAAATTATTTATTTTATTCGAACGGGTATTCAGCAGCTGATGGGGTTGGATGGTCCGGTAATTACATCCATTGGGGTAGCGTCAATGCCGGGGTATGTTATGCCATGGTACCGAAAAAATGGCACGCCTATTGGCAATATGTTGGTGCCAAATAATAGTTTGACGTCGTTGGCATATCAGGAGTTTAAATTTTCAGAGTTTTATTCACTTTTGTCATGTAATCCGGTATTTGGGGCATTGAATACTCCCAATTTGCCCCTTAATTTATGGGTGCTGGCCAAACAGAATATACCCCGTGATGGGGTGATTTACTCGGGGGTGGATACTTGGATTAACTATCTATTGACGGGGCATAATGAACAGTCGTTGGTAACATCTCCCGATATGGTATCGGAGTTACTTATTGAAGGCAATCGTTGGGATCCTACGATTTTAAATGCAATCTCATTGAATGAATCAACCATGCCAACGTTAGCGACAAATCCCGAGTTATTGGTGCATAATTTTTTTCCACTTCATGACGGGGTGCCAATTCATCATAATGGGTCGACGCAGGCAATGTTATCGGACATGCTGGATGCGTATTCTCGTGATTCTGTGGCGTTTGTTCAGTTATCAAACATTAATTATTTGACCGTCAATCGACGGACGGCTGGCGTAGGGACGGAGAGTGTGCGATTTTCTGGACTCAGGGCATTGCAACATAGCTTTCAGTTGCCCACAACCATTGATGCCCCATCATTAAATGTGGATGATATTCAAGACGATATGCTGATGGCGACCAACCCATTTCAATCGTTCTATAATCAGGTATATCATTTAAAAAATGTGGCCAATGCATTGCCGGATACACTGGGTCGATTGGGAATGTTAAATACATTATTTCTAATTAAATATTTATTGGCAAAATTTGAAAAGAAAACAGCGGCCGGGCATATTAAAACGGTAATTTTATCGGCGTGTGAAT
>JBMTIN010000007.1:0-21695 GCA_049437345.1 Candidatus Marinamargulisbacteria bacterium | reverse complement strand
TTTTAGTCGTATTTTTACCACGTGTTACTTCCTCCTTTGTATTAACTATATTGATAATACATTACAACTTCATATTTTATTATACCCGCCTTATATAGTAAGAACAAGGCGCGATAGTTTAACCTTGGCCATCGCGCATCAATTCAATACTTAAACCATGTCAATACGATCTAAAACTGTAGTATTATCTTGAGCCACGTTATTCATGGATAACCCTATTTTTTGATCATGCTTTGTTAACTTGATGATTTTAACATTGATGATATCATCCACTTTTAAGACATCCGATAATACCGAAATGCGCTTGGGTGAAATTTCGGATATATGAATCAACCCTTCTACGCTATTTTCCAATAAAACAAACGCGCCGAAATCAATCACACGAATCACTTTACCCGAAACCACTTTTCCAACTTCAAAATCAAGGTCAATCGTATCCCAAGGATCGGGGGTCAACTGCTTCATGCCCAAGGATAATCGAAAATCATCTTTATCAATGGCCAGTATCTTGACCGTCACCTCATCGCCCACCGCCAATACATCTGACGGATGAGAAATACGTCGCCAAGAAATTTCAGAAATATGAACCAAGCCTTCGGCCCCACCCAAATTAACAAATGCCCCAAACTTTTTGATGCCACTAACGGTGCCGGTTAATTCATCGCCAACGGCAACAGTATCAAAAAACTTTGCCATTTCTTCTTTTTTAACCATTAAAGTATGGAGATTTCGGGTTGAAAAAAGAACTTTTTTTCGTCGCTTATCTACCTGAATAATAACCGCTTGAACCGTATCTTTTTCAGTAAATGCATCCCCGTCTTCTTGATGCAGGAATCCAGTAACCTCATCATATGTTACCGTGTACCCCTTGTGTGTGACTTTTTTAATGCGAACATCCACCACTTCTTTTCGATTCATAATATCAAATAAATCATCCCAAATAAGTTCAGCACGCGCCATCGATTCAGATAATAATGAATACCCTTCTTTTGTTTCAAGTTTTTGAATCATGGCATGAATTTCAAGACCTTCCTCAAGATTCTCTTGAATAGCCGCCGATAAATCACCCGTGGGAATAAAACCATCCGATTTATATGAAAAGTCCACCAAAACACCGGATTTTTTAATCATACGAATACGCGCTTTTACAATGTCTCCAGCTGTGTAGTCTCCCAATTGCTTTGACAAATGTTGTTCAAACTCATCCTCAATCTCGGATTCAACGGGTGCACGATATTTCGCCGATTCAATCACCTCGCTTTCAATCAAATCCTTCTCAAAATCACTGACCTTACCAATTTTTGTTCCAGCCACTTGTTGAGGAGTGTCGACAGTCGGTGATGACGTCATTTCTGACGGATGTTGTTCATCAAATGGATTATCATTCATCCTTATACCTCCTAGAAAATTTCCGTTGCTTATGCCTTCAATAAAGAACAGCATTTAAAAAACGGTATTATGTGGAATACTATAAGAAAACACTCAAAAAGTCCATTGGCATCTATTTTTTACGTAAACGATGGTACTTTTTTAAGATATCGTCCACATAACGATTTACATGATTCGGCAACTCTGTTTGTGTTTCCTTTGTTTTATTGGGCCCCTGGTAATATGATGCCAAGACCATGCGATTCGAATCGGCCGAATCTGACCATATCCCCTTGAGGTTTTTCAAGTACTTCACTGTACCGCGAATATTCTGCTTAATATCAAACGGATCTGAAATATCCAACGACTTAAAATTAAACGACTTGATTTGCCCCAGCCCTTTAGCACCTGTTTTACTCACAGCTTTTTTTTGAAAAGATGATTCTCGATCAATCAATGCCGCCACCAACATCGGGTCAATATTCTCTTTGGTTGAATATTCATCAATCCAATGCGCAATATCTTTGGCATCGGCATCCTTTAGTGTAGGATTGCTTTTTTTTATGTACCTAAATAATTGATTTTTTGATTGTTTTGAGGGGACATGCGACACAACACTGGACGACGGGCGATACGGTTGAACAGGAGCACTGTTTGTTGGGCTCATGAACAAAAACCAAACAAATGCCGAAACAAAAACCACCGTCGCCATTGACTAAATAAATTGCCCTATCTGGCCAATATCCGAGATTGGAACCAATGCGACGGTTCCAGTGGATCGTTGTTTTACCTCAATTTTTTGAGAAGACACAACCTTTCGCCCCATTACAATTTGATATGGAAACCCAATAAGATCAGCATCATTAAACTTAACGCCTGGGGACTCGTTCCGATCATCCACAATTACATCATTGCCCGTGGCTTCAATCGCCTGAACCAACTCTAAAACCAACGCGGTCATGGCATCATCTTTAGGGCATAAGTGAATAATAACCACATGAAAGGGCGCCAAGGCATGAGGCCAAATAATGCCCTTATCATCGTGAGATTGCTCAATCGCCGCGGCAATTGTCCGACCAATCCCAATCCCATAACACCCCATATTAAATGGTTGTCGTTTTCCCTGATTATCGTTAAACACTGCCCCCATGGCCGATGAATAGGTATCTCCCAGCTTAAATATATGCCCAACTTCAATGCCTCTCGTCGATGTTAATAACTTCGACATATCCGTAGGGCAAGGGTCCCCAGCAATGGCTTGCTTAATATCCGCCCATTGCCCATGTGCTAAATCCCGTGCAGGAGACACATTTATCAAATGTTGCCCCTCATTATTTGCTCCGCAACAATACGCCGGATGCTGTCGTAACCCATAATCGAGAATCAAAGGAATATCCCCTGTATCTATCGGCCCTATATAACCAGCCACATCTTTCCCCAAATGATGGATAATCTCAGCATCACTAGCTAAAACATAGTCACCTTTTAAAACGCCTCTTACTTTGGCCGGATTCACGTCACGATCACCGGGCAAACACAATAACACCGGCGCATCATTGACCATAATTAATAAACTCTTAATGCACTGATCTGCTGAAATTTTTAAAAATGATGCCACTGATTGAATGGTTTTTTTATTAGGCGTATCTACCGTTTCAATGGGTGACACGATACCGGAATGAACCGTTCGGGAATCCCCACACGCGCACGCCTCGGTATTGGCCGCAAACCCGGCCTCATGATTTGTTAATACCTCATCTTCCCCCGATGGAGCAACAACTAAAAACTCCATTGAAACATCTCCCCCAATACTCCCTGAGTCAGCCACGGCTTCAATAAATTTAAGGCCACATCGCTTAAAGATGAAACCATACGCCCGACGCATGGCCTGATACATATCATCTAAAGAATCCATGGAATCATGAAATGAATAGGCATCTTTCATTACAAATTCACGCCCCCGCATTAACCCAAATCGGGGGCGAATCTCATCACGAAATTTGGTTTGAATTTGATACAACGTCACAGGCAATTGTTTATATGAGGTAATGTATGCCGACACCAAATCCGTCACCACCTCTTCATGCGTTGGGCCAAAACAAAATGACCGTCCTTGACGATCATTAAACCGTAATAATTCTTTGCCATAATTAGCCCATCGCCCCGATGATTCCCAAAGCTCAGCGGGAATAGCGCATGGCAAATGACAGGGCATAGCCCCAACCGCCGCCATTTCATCTTGAACCACATCCACAATTTTAGAAAATACCCGATGACCTAAAGGTAAAATGGAATAAATCCCCGACGCTAATTTTTTTATCATCCCGGACCGTACCATAAGCTGATGTGATACCACATCGGCATCGTTAGGGCATTCTTTACTTGTATGAATAAAATGATTACGATACGTGTGCATAATAGTCTTGCAATGAGGACACATTCAAATCTGAACGCATTACCTCATTCATGGCTTCGATGGTGGCACGGGCACCAGCCATGGTTGTAATCACAGAAACATTTAACTTATACGCTTCCTGACGAATAATTTTATCGTCAAATCGTGATTCTCCCGATGAGGGGGTGTTAATTACCATTTGAATATCGTTATTTTTTAATGCATCCAATATATTTGGACGACCTTCATTTACTTTAAAAACAACGGCCACATCAATACCTTGCTCGGTTAAGTATGCCGCCGTGCCCTTGGTCGCCACTAATGAAAAACCCATGGATTTAATTAATGTTGCAACGGGTACTATTTTTGGCTTATCAGCATCTTTGACACTTAAATAAATAGTGCCTTCCGTGGGAATAATCTGACCTGCCGCCATTTGAGACTTTAAATACGCCGCTCCCACAGTTGAAGCAATTCCCATAACTTCACCGGTGGACCGCATTTCTGGGCCCAGTAAGGTATCCACACCTGGAAATCGTTTGAACGGAAATACAGACTCTTTTACGGATACATACGATGGCACAACCTCGGTCATATTCAATGACTGAATAGACGCTCCCAACATTATTTTTGTTGCTAACTTCGCCCATTGAATGCCCGTGGCTTTAGATACAAATGGCACCGTTCGAGATGCCCGTGGATTCACTTCTAATACATATAAAATATTATCTTGAATGGCATATTGAATATTTAATAAACCAATAACATTTAACTTTTGAGCTATTTTATAAGTGGCGGCTTTAATTTCAGCCACCATATCTAAAGATAATGAAAATGCTGGCAACACCGATGCCGAATCTCCGGAATGAATACCGGCTTCCTCAATATGTTGCATAATGCCAGCAACAATACAATCGGTCCCGTCAGATAACGCATCCACATCAATTTCAATGGCATCATCTAAGAATTGATCAATCAATAATGGGTTATCACTGTAATCTGAAAATGCGTTTCGAATATATTCATCCAACTCAGCGTCAGAATACACAATTTTCATGGCCGCTCCACCCAATACATAGGAAGGGCGAACCAGTACGGGATACCCAACCTGATTGGCTACCTCAAAGGCACGATGTGAATCATATACAATACCATTGGCCGGTTGCGCTAAATTTAAATCCTGCATTAATTTCTGAAATCGATCACGATCTTCAGCACAATCAATACTATCTTGACTCGTTCCAAGAATATTCACACCTCGGGCCGCCAGTGACTTTGCCAAATTTAATGGGGTTTGCCCACCAAACTGAACAATCACCCCTTCCGGTTGTTCATGATTATAAATATGACAAACATCTTCTACTGTTAATGGTTCAAAATACAATCGATCGGATGTATCAAAGTCAGTTGACACGGTTTCAGGGTTGGAATTCACCATAATACTCTCATACCCATAATCACGAATAGCCATCGACGCATGAACACAACAATAATCAAACTCAATGCCCTGCCCAATACGATTAGGGCCACCACCTAAAATCATTACTTTCTTTTTATCTGTATTACGAACCTCGTCAAAGGTTTCATAACTTGAATAATAATACGGTGTTTTTGCCTCAAATTCCCCGGCACAGGTATCAACAATTTTAAACGTAGGAAGAATGCCATGCTCACACCGAAATGAATAGATAGCGTCTTCTGTTTGATTCAATATTTTGGCCAATTGCACATCTGAATACCCCAATGTTTTAGCGCGATGCACAGAATCTCTGTCAAATGAGAACTCCTTGGACTCGTGAAGCAAATCCGTCAATTGATGAATAAACCACGGATCAATTTTCGATAAGTTCACTATTTTTTGAACGGAATATCCACGCTTAATGGCCTCTGGTAACACAAATAATCGATATGGGGTGGGTGTTATGAGTGATTTTTCAAGTGTAGCCTCGTCCATTGTCTCGGGATCTCTCCCATCATAACCAAACCCAAAACGTTTAATTTCAAGAGATCGGCACGCTTTTTGAAAGGCTTCTTTAAAAGTGCGTCCAATGGCCATAACTTCACCAACTGATTTCATCGATACGCCCAAATGAGGACTGGCCGATGGAAATTTATCAAAATTAAACCGAGGAATTTTAACCACACAATAATCCAAGGTCGGCTCAAAACTAGCTGGAGTGGTCGTGGTGATATCATTTTTCAATTCATCTAATGTATAGCCAACGGCCAACTTTGCCGCTAACTTTGCAATGGGAAATCCCGTGGCTTTTGATGCCAATGCCGAACTTCGAGAGACCCGAGGATTCATTTCAATGACAATCACATCACCATTGTCTGGATTAATGGAAAACTGAATGTTGGACCCGCCGGTTTCGACACCAATTTCACGAATAATTTTTTTGGATTGGTTTCGCAAATCTTGATACTGTGCATCCGTCAAGGTCTGGGCCGGGGCCACGGTAATGGAATCCCCCGTATGCACCCCCATGGGGTCAAAGTTTTCGATGGCACACACAATAACCACATTGTCATTTTTATCGCGCATGACTTCCAACTCATATTCTTTCCAACCTAAAATGGATTTTTCAATTAATACTTCCGAAATTAAACTGTTATCGATCCCTGACTTGCTAATTTTCTCGACTTCTTCAACATTATACGCAATGCCGCCCCCGGTACCCCCCAAGGTGAAGGCCGGTCGAATCACACACGGAAACCCAATTTCTTTGGCCACAGCTAATGCATCCTCAACCGTATTGGCCGATTTTGAGTCGGGAACCTTACACCCAATATTTTGCATGGCTATTTTAAATTTATCACGATCTTCCGCTTTATCAATGACGGCTTCCGTTGCTCCAATTAACTCAACATTATACTTTTTTAATACCCCTTGCTTGGATGCTTCCATCGCTAGATTCAACCCCGTTTGCCCCCCCAATGTGGGTAAAATAGCACAAGGACGTTCCTTTTGAATTACCTTTTCGAGCATGTCAACCGTTAATGGTTCCACATACGTGGCATCCGCAATCGAGGCATCCGTCATAATGGTGGCTGGATTGGAATTAATTAATACCACCCGATACCCATCTTCACGCAACGCCTTGCATGCTTGCGTTCCTGAATAATCAAATTCACACGCTTGCCCAATAATAATAGGTCCAGATCCAATTAATAAAATTGTTTTAATATCATTGCGTCGTCCCATTACAACCACTCCTTATTATGCATTATTTTTAATCCCTATGTCTTGAATACTCGCGGACATCGTGGAAAATTCCGACACATCCACCGGATAATCTCCCGTGAAACAATGATCCGTAAATTGAGGGCATTCTGAATATCGTTCAGAATACCCCATGGCATTATATGTTCCTGAAAGACTTAAAAAAAATAATGACGTGGCACCAACAATACGGGTCATTTCAGATAAATCGTGTTGCGATGCTAATAATTCATTGTAATTAGGCGTATCGATCCCATAAAAGTCTGGGTGCTTAATGGGGGGGGATGAAATACCCAAATGAACTTCCGTTGCCCCGGCATCGTAGATCATACGGACCACTTTATTCGCGGTGGTACCACGAACCAGTGAATCGTCAATTAAAATCACACGCTGACCTTCAATGCAAGATCGATTCACGCTGTGCTTTAATTTTACCCCAAACTGACGAATGCTCTGTGATGGTTCAATAAATGTTCGACCAATATAATGGTTTCGAATAATCCCCAGTTCAAAAGGAATCCCCGATACGCGAGAATACCCCAATGCCGCGGACACCCCTGAATCGGGGATTGGAACAATGACATCGGCCGAAATATTGGATTCCTTCGCCAACTGCTCACCTAATTTTTTACGATACGTGTACACTGTACGGCCATCAATAACGCTATCCGGTCTAGAAAAATAAATACGTTCAAAAATACATGGCCGTTCCTTATAATCTGAACATAGTATGTGACTTTCAACGCCCGACGCCGTAATCACCACCATCTCCCCATTTTTAATGTCACGGCAATACGTGGCACCAATAATATCAAGGGCACATGTTTCGGACGCCAATACATACCCACCATCTTTTTTGCCCAATACCAACGGTCGAATGCCATGAGGGTCACGAACCCCAATGAGTTTTTTATTGGTCATAATGGTCAAGGCATATGCCCCTTGAATATTAGACAACGCATCTTTTATTTTATCGACCGTTTTAATGGCCTTGGATCGTGCCACCAATTGCAAAATAACTTCCGTATCAGATGTGGTTTGAAAAATAGATCCGGACTGAACCAGTTTTTTTGATAACGACCGCGTATTGGTCAAATTCCCATTATGCGCACAAGCAAACCCACCCAATGCTAAATTCGCAAATAACGGTTGAAGATTTTCTAGCCGAGACTCCCCCGTTGTTGAATACCGAACATGGCCAACCGCATGTCGACCAGGCAATTTTGCCAATGTAGCGGCATTATTAAAATGATCCCCTACCAGTCCTTCTTTTTTAACTGAATGAAAAGTTGTCCCGTCATAGCTAACAATCCCCGCTCCTTCTTGACCACGATGTTGCAATGAATGCAGACCCAGGGTGGTTAATACGGCCGCTTCATCTATCCCAAATACCCCAAAAACACCACACTTATGTTTTAAATCATGCATGGGCATGCGTGCGTTCCATCATTTGCACAAATTCATCAAATAAGTAATCCGAATCACAGGGCCCTGGAGCCGATTCAGGATGGTATTGCACAGAAAATAATGGGTACTTATTATGACGAAACCCCTCGTTTGTTCCGTCATACAAATTAACATGCGTAACAGTAATATCATCACCTAAAGAATCCGTATCAACGCAAAAACCATGGTTTTGAGACGTGATTTCCACACGCCCGGTTTCAAGATTTTTCACTGGATGATTAATGCCATGGTGGCCAAATTTCAACTTATATGTTGTTGCCCCCAATGCGTGTGCAATCAGTTGGTGGCCCAAACAAATGCCAAAAATAGGGAGTTTTCCCAATTGTGATTGAATAAGATCAACCGCTACTTGAACAGGCGCTGGATCACCAGGCCCATTAGAAATAAACAATCCATGAAAATCATTGGATGACATGGCATCTTTTGCTTGATCAATGGGCAAAACCACACATTCACAACCACGGGACTCCAAATGACGAAGAATATTGAATTTAACCCCACAGTCCAACACCGCCAATTTAAACGGCTTTGAATCCATATTTTTTGCGTTCCATTGATACGGCTCCGCGGCCGTGACCGTCTGCGCCAAATTTAACCCAGCCATGGGAGACTTACTGAGCAATCCGGGCATCAATGATTCTTTTGGGGATACAATATCCGATGTAATGCAAACCCGCTGAGATCCATGCGACCGAATATGTAATGTAATGGCTCGCGTATCGAGCTGATCTACCCCCACCTTGCGATGATCATTCAAATATGATTTTAACGATTGAACACTTTGCCAATTGCTGGGATGGTCCACATACTCTTTGCAAAGCAATGCATTTAAATAAAGCCCATCGGATTCATGATCGGTCAAATTGATGCCATAGTTCCCAATCATAGGATATGTCATGACCACACACTGATGCGCATACGATGGATCGGTAATAACCTCTTGGTACCCGGACATGGCTGTGTTAAAAACAATCTCTCCATACGCTTCATGGGGATCTGTAAAATAACGACCCAAAAATTCAGTACCATCTTCAAAAATCAATCGTGCTGGTAATGTCATACTGAATAAAAATGATACCAGAGAGAGTAAGTTTAAGAAAGAAAAATAATCAAATAATGGTCATTTTTCCTTTGCCTAATGATTTTCTACCTGATGTAAGAATATAAAAATATACACCTTTGGCTAAACTTACCCCCAACATATCTTGTTTGGACACATGAATTTGTTGCTTATTATTGTTAGTTCCTATTTTATTATTTGAAGGATATATTTTGGTGAATACCCGTCTCCCCATCATTGTATAAAGGCTGAGCTTGACGGGGTGAATGCTCTTTTGACTTTGTGAATATACAATGGTTGTTCCGTGTTCCCATAAAAATGGATTGGGCGCGTTCTGAAGAGGCTCCGCTAATGTCGCATTGGCATCCAGATTACCAATACTAAGTTGCATAATCGCAAAAACAATCAATTTGATTAGCCTTTTTTTCATTAGAAACCTCCCTTGTTACTGTATTATCGTCACGAACATGTTCAAAATTTCACCAAATGAGTTCATGGAATGCATTGACCAACCAACAAAAGATTTTTACGCTATGAAGTATGAGCCACAAAAACATGCCTTTAAGTGAGCATATTGATGACCTACGAAAACGCGTGTTGCTTTCCATTGGAGGCATGGCCATATTTAGTGCTATTTGCTATGTGTTTTACACACCGATTGCCGCATTTTTCATGGCCCCATTTGCAGGGGTTTATAATCATGGCGGACAATTAAATGTAAATAGTATTTATGAAGGCTTCTTTGTAAAAATAAAATTATCTGTAATTAGTGGCTGCATTTTTAGTTTGCCCATAACACTGTTTCAAATCGGGCGATTTATTTTACCCGGACTTAAAGGACATGAAAAAAAATGGGTATTCATTATATTAATTTCAAGCAGTATTTTGAGCATTGGCAGCACATATTTAGGGTATGTTATCGTATTTCCCTACATTGTAACATTTCTATTAAATACGCAGTTTATTCCAGAGAACATTCATATTTTACTTAATTACAAACAAAACCTAGGGTATATTATTTCGTTTTTAACGGGCAGCATTATTATTTTTCAAAGTCCCATTTTACTCAGCCTATTATTAGCTAAAAATATAGTGACACGATCCTTCTTATGGACCAATAGTCGTTGGTTTATTTTGGGCATTGTTGTAGCATCGGCCATGGTAACACCTCCGGATATATTTTCACAACTTATGTTATCGGGCCCGCTTATTGTCTGTTATTTTGGGTGCATTATTATTGCAAAAATAATGAAATGGGGACTTCCATGTTCGGAATAAGCTTACCTGAACTCGTGGTAATTGGCACCATTGCCATTCTAGTGATTCCAGCTAAAGAATGGCCAAAAGTCATTCGATTCGGAGCTAAAACGTACCACACAATTCAAAAAAAGTACTACCAAATCTTGAGAGAATTAAATTTAATGGATCTGTAAGCGATTAATAATTACGCTTATTAAAAACGTCGCTACATCGAAGCTGAAGCAATGCCGACACCGCCGCATCGGAAGACTCAAATTCACTTAAAATTTGACGGGCAATATTACTATAAAAAGAATTTTCTTTGCACATTTTTAATTGAGAAATAAATCCTTCTTTCTTTAAGTTAATGACATCTTTTGCTTGAGGCACGCTGATTTGTTTAAATGAACGACTTTTTAATAAGCGCTTAAACTTGAACATCTGATTCTCTGTTACAAACGTGATTGCAACACCCGATTGTCCAGCACGCCCAGTGCGTCCAATGCGATGCGTATAAGCTTCTAAATTTTGAGGCACCGCAAAGTTAATAACATGGGATATATTTTTAACATCAATGCCACGCGCTGCCACATCGGTTACCACAAGAATATGACACTGTTTTGTTTTAAACCGTTCCAATGCACGATTTCTCTGTGTTTGAGACAAGTCCCCATGCATGCTTTCTACTGGATAACCCAATCGCAATAATTTTTCAGCCAACTCATCAACTTCTCGCTTAGTATTGCAAAATATGAACCCATAAAAATCAACCATAGCATCCATTACACGGCATAATAGCTGAAACTTACTGATTTTTTTGACACGATAATAATGCTCATCAATATTCGGCTTGGCATCGGCCTCAGACATGGCATTGATTTTTTTGGGCTGATCTAAATAGGCTTTGGCCACCTTCATAACAAATGGAGGTAATGTAGCTGATAAAATAATGGTCCGCCGATCCGTTGGCAAATGCGCAACAATACGATCCATATCTTCTTTAAACCCAAAATTAAGCATTTCATCCACTTCATCAATAATAAAATAAGATAAATATTTCGCATGGAGCCTTTTTTTGTCGAGATGATCCAATACACGACCGGGCGTTCCCACGGCAATGGTGGGCTGCTTTAATCGCTTTAATTGCTGAATTTGATCTCGCATGCCCTGCCCACCACATAGCTCAACAACAGAAATGCCTGTTTTAACAGAAAAATACCCGAGTTCTTTGGCGACCTGAGACGCCAATTCCCGGGTTGGTGCCAATACCAATGCTTGAACATGCTTTATGGTTTTATCCATTTGATCGATCAATGGAATGCCAAACGCCCCGGTTTTACCCGTACCCGTAGCCGCCAAAGCAATTAAATCATCGGATGTATTTAAAAACTCAGGAATAAGCTGAGCCTGAATTGACGTGGCATTTTGATAGCCGCGTTTAGCCAACGTTGCCACCATTGAGGGTGTTAGCCCAAGTGTATTAAAAGGGGTGGACATGTTAATGATTACTTACTACGAAACGTAATCCTTCCGATTGTCAGATCATAGGGGGACAATTCTACTTTGACAACATCTCCAAGCAATACACGAATTCGAAATTTTTTCATTCGACCGGACAAGTATGCCGTAATATCCTGACCAGAATCCAGCTTTACTTGGAATTTCCCGCCTTTAAAACACTCCGTAACTTTACCATTAACTTCAATTGTATCGCTTTTTTTCACTATGACTCCTTAGTAAAAAAATACTAACACACTATTATTTATTTGGATATACTTTCGGCAACTCCCATATAAATCGGTTGTAACCACTACTTCAAAGCACCTAATACCCCCAACCCTAATGCTACCCACAAATATACCTGTTGCTCTTTACGAGATTTCTCTACCTGCTGAACCGCATCTTCCAATCGAGAGATGTCATAATTCAACGTTTTTTGCTCTGTTTTAACCCGCGTCACTTCAGATCCTACCAATACTTGTTCATTTTTTTGAGATGCTAAATACGATTTAAATTGGGTTGAAAAATTCTTTAATTCATTAATATCGCTGGAAGATAATGCCGATGCCGTAGTTAAAGCATCCAAGCGTGCAATAAGCACCGCCAATTCTTTTCGTGTCACTGACTGATTGGGTAAGAATTTCTGATCATCTACCAAAGTAAAATACCCTTGGTCCACCGCCGAATAAATGGCGCCATAGGCTGGGTCCGACGAGGGTACATCACTAATCCTTCTCTGATCAGCGGCTATCCCCCCTACAGAAAAGGCCATTACTATTGTTATTATACTGGCTTTAAAACTCAACATTTATTACCTCCATGTTATTTTTATCGTATTCTTTTGAACGAAGTTCCAACGTAATATCATCCAACACCTTTCCATTTTGTTTAATTTGAATGGTTGCATCGCCAGCCTTTAATACCTTAAAATGCCACTTGCCAATAATTCGACGCCAGGCAGGGGTATCGGCACGCAACTGATGCAATGTCATTTGATTTCCCGTGACCTCCCATGATGACAGTATATCGGGATTCGATTCAATCAACCAAGGCTCCGGGGATACCCGAATAGGGGCCAATTGATCTGGGTCCCAATGCAATGTTAAATTCAATCCACGAAATGCTGGCATATCAATCATAGTGAGCCATAGATACCCATAATCCCCCACAAAAAAAGAAGGCTCCGAATAATACAATTGAACACGTTGCTCACCCAAAACAATCTGCGCCATGGCATTGGTTGTCACTGAACGCGTATAATCACTGCTCATCTGAATGGGTAATGGGTGCATTCCTTGCCACCATTGATTTACATGCACCAACCATGAAACAATACGTTGATCCCCAGCGGGCAATAACGGTAAATGTTTTTTTGAAGACTCAAATGACGGCAAATCAAAGGGTGTATCCGCATGAAGTGACAATACCGTATTTGAAATCGCCACATCAGAATCGTTTGAAATACGCACGGGCAACGTTAAAAAAGAATCCGCCCCCCGTTCAATGCGAGGAGTCCCAACTGGCGTGATCGTCAATCGTGGTTGGCCCGTTAATGTCACCGAACGCGATAGCACTTGATCCGCCAACGTGTCGGAAGATACCACTAAAGACACGTCATGCGATCCCTCGGTGCCTTTTTTTGAATCAACTTTTACCACATACATTAATTGCCGTGCGCCCCCCGGCTGTATATTTCCCACATCAACCTGTAACCGTCCTTTAACCAATATTAACCCCGGAGGCAACGTGAGACGAGCAATAGCGTTTGTTGCTTCAAAGCCCCCCGTATTTGATACATAAGCAACGATGGTGTAATGATGCGGATCTGTAATCGCCAACGTGGTCGGAGCGGTTAGCCCCAAGGCCAAATCACCGGGTGCGAGTGTCACCCCACCCAAGCCCATTACCGTTCGATATGTTCGGACTTGATTCGGTCCCAAGGGCTTTTTTTCATAAAATAATGCCAAGGCTGTATCCGGCTCATCTTCACCATCACGAATAAATGAGGCCCCCTCATTCACCACAACGCGGTACGGCTGATCGGCCAACGCCCCCCAATTCATTAAAATCAATTCATCGGGGGGTGTTAATCCCGCCGGGGGGTGCCGTAAAATACCCTGCGCAATAATCGTGGGGTTCACCAATGAATCAAAACTTTGCCAAAAATCCATAATGCGATGCCCCTCGTATTTTTTTTCGGACACCACCGCTTCTTCCCCAATACGAAAAGGCGCGGCATCGTTGGTTCCCAATAAGGTGTCCATCATAATTCTTAATCCAATGTTTCGAGTAACTTTCGCCTCATTTTTTAACTGATACTCAATTAAAACGGCATCATTTACATTGGTTAAGGGGTTTCGAAATAATGACAATGCCTGGGTCGCCAATACATCGCCGGCCCGTGAACGTACGATGATCGCGTTATGGGTCACAACGGACTCAATTATTTGACCGTATTTAGCTGTTTTACCGGCCCGCTTTAATGTTGGTGTACCAAACCCATAAACGTCACCATCAATAGCAATCGACGTATACGATGTCCACGGTTTAGGACGACCATAAATTAATGGACGTTGATCATCCATGGTATGGCTGGGATTCCCCCCCGTTGTTTCAATAGAAAATCGTGGATAATCAAACCCTTCAGGTCCCGTAATAATTTTTACAAATTCATTCTCGACCACATTCAATGATTGCCCCATTACCAGTGACGTCATCAAAAATAAACCCATTAGCCAATGCTTCATGAACTTTCCTTTAATGAAAATGTATGACTTAATACAATTGTTCCCGATATATTTTTGCCCATCACGCGTTTGGGTTTAAACTGATATTGCTGTCGCACCGATCGAATAAATGCACGATCCAAGGCCTCGTGACCAGACGATGAAACCAAGGCCACCCGAGTGGCCCTACCTTTTGGAGATACCGTTACTTTGACCTTTACCGTTCCCTCCCACTCATAATTTAATGCCTTTTTAGGATAGGTGGGCGCTACCCGTTTAGTGGCCGCCGGCTGTGGACGATCTCCGGGCAAGGATGTCGGCACAGCCGTTGTTTTTTGAACCCCCTTTTGTGTTACCAATGTTTTGGCCACGACCTTCGGTTGAGGCGGCTGATACAAGGTTATGTGAAGCGGTGGCGTATCAAGATTTGGCAGTGGGTGACGTATCTCACGGCTACCCATCCATAAAATCAATAAAAAAAGACCATGAATCGTTATTGAAAACAGCCATGACTTTTGATTTAAAGACATTCGCATGACGAACCTAAGATTGTTTGGCTTCCAACATGACATGATGACCCCCGGCCATTCGAATCGCATCCAATACTGAAACAACACGAACATAGGGTGTCTGACGATCCGCCTGTAAAAGAATAGGGTGATCCGACCGACGTTCAAGTACCTGCTGAACACGCCCTGCCAACTGGCGTTCTGACACACGTGTGCCATTCCAATACACCCGCTGGTTACGATCAATAGAAATCGTAATCACGGCTGGGGATGCGGTGACAGCCACCGCGTTGGGCAATGTGAGTGTTAACCCCTGCCGTTGTTGGGTAAAACTGGTACTCACCGCAAAAAATAATACTAAAATAAAAATAATATCAATAAGTGCCGTTAATTCAAATCGTGGTTTTAGTGCATGTGATGCCACGGACACATAATTTCGAGCCATGCGGGCTACCCTCTTAAATGTGCCATTAACTGGGTTGGAATGGCATCCCAGTCATCCAGACGTGCCTCAATTCGCCCACTTAAATAATGATGAATAAACATTAAAGGAATGGCCAAACTCAACCCAGCCACCGTGGTGATTAATGCTTTCGAAATGCCTACGGATAATTCCTGAGATCGAGTCACGCCCTCCACAGCTAACACCGCAAATACATCCATTAATCCCAATACCGTGCCCAATAAACCAAGAACAGGAGCAACCGTAATGATCACCGCCAACAAACCCATTTTATCCGTTAGCTTTTTAATATCTGACTTAACGATGGTATCAATGTCGATACGAACCTGAGCATCGGAATCATTGTACTTTTGAATTGCCAACGCCGCTAATTGGCCTTCCAGTCGTCGAGAATACTGTAATTTTTTAATCACATCGTCTTTGGTATCTGTTTGTAATTGGGTTTTAACAGATGATAAAAACCCATGTGAAACTACACTTGTTCTTAATAACCATAATTTTTGAAACGCAATGGCCATTGCAAATACACTTAAAAAAAGGATCCCCCACAAAACCCACCCCCCGGCAACAATTACACTCATCAACAAAACCTCCTAAAATGAATTGATCATTCGAACCATTGATACCAACCGTCCAAAGTTTATCTTATTAAATTTAAACGAAATTCGAAACTTTTTTAATTGATCACGGGTGGCTACTTCATCGGGAAATGGCTCACATGCATGAATATCACCCTCCGTAACAATATCGCTAAAGTGATCATTTAATGTCTTAATATTAGCATCTGAAATGGCATTATTTAAGCGAATAACCGCATGATCACGCACGTATCTTAGGGAATGATATACACGATAAAACGATGTAATAATATCGACCGCTTCGTCATTAGATTCACAAATACTAAATAAATCCATATCGTCCGGGGAAATATACCCATCTCGCAACATAACATCCGAAAAGAAAGATACCCATGTTGGCCAATAATCATCACCCGGACGTTGCATTAAAATAATGGGCCGAGGCAAACTCTTGCCCGTCTGAATTAATGTCAAGCCTTCGTAAGCCTCGTCAAGTGTCCCAAACCCACCCGGAAATAACACCGTGGCATCGGACTCCTTAATAAACATTAATTTACGAATAAAAAAATAATTATATGAAATTAACTTTGAGCTATCCTTAATATAGTCATTGGCACTTTGTTCAAAAGGTAATCGAATATTTACCCCAAAAGAGTCGTCCCCCCCCCCCTTGTTACCGGCCGCCATAATGCCACCGCCCGCCCCCGTAATAACCATAAAATTCTGTTGGGTAATTGCATTTGAAAACCCTTCGGTCATCTGAAATAATGGATCGTCAGACGGGGTTCTTGCGGATCCAAAAATAGCTACTTTTCGTTTATGTCGATACGGTGCAAACCCTTGAAAACTATTCCTTAATTCTCTAATCGACCGCGACAATAATTTCCAATCGCCCGAATCAATATCAATTTGGGACAACTTACAAACATTAGTTAGTGCCTCTTTTAAATATTTCTGGTTCTTTTTTTGGCCAATTTTAGAAACAAGCCGATTAATGGCTTCATTAACATCTTCATTTAACATATGCCATCGCCTCCATTTCAATTCAAGCTCACTTGGGCAATGCCGCCACTTGCACCGCTGCACGAGCTGGAAATGGCGCTGTAACAAATTCTGAATATACCTGATTAATCAAATCAAACTGAGTTAAATCTGTAGTGAATATACCTATTTTTACAACGGACGTAAAATCCAACCCCGCATCATTAAGTAACGCTTCAATATTCTTTAGTACCTGTCGGGTTTCATCTTCAAAATGTCCAGTCACAAGATCACCGGTTGTTGTGAGAGGAATTTGACCTGAAATAAATAAAAAGTCTCCCACTTGTAACGCGGGTGAATATGGTCCCACTGGCGCCGGCGCATGTTGTGATTCAATGGTTTTAATAATCATGCTTTTAATACTAATGGTAAACTATCTATTTGTGAATTTTTTTGTGGTCAGTTGATCAAACACCTGCTGCTGATGAATACGTTCACTCAATTCAATTTTTAATTGTGAAAGAGTTAAAGCGTCACTATTATTCGGTGGCCACCCATCAACCTGCGATATTATCGATATCAATTCTCTTAATCGAGAAATAGCTATACTCAACACCATTTGCTGCCATGCAAACCGTTTTTGATTCAAATGGTGCCGAAGGGTATGTCGATACTGACCACGTGCATTTTGACATTGCTTGTAAAGGGTTGACACCTGTGATTTTGCATAAAATAGTCGACGATTTTTTTCCATTTCCAAATAACAACGGTTGTGAATAATGGTATTCACCGTGGCTATAAATACGGATTTCCGAAGATTAAATTCTTGATTGTATTGATCATAAAAATCTGTTGATAGATTACTTACAATGGCCTGAATACGATTTTTGACACAAATATCCGATTGAATACTTTGCTGATAATACGTCCATATAACTTGTGCGGTCACACATTGTAAGAGACATTTAATTTGTGTTGATACTCGCGTAGCGTGTTGATATCGGGTTACCAATGTTTTTCGAATCCGTTCTAACCGGTGATCATCCGACACATCAGACAATGGACTGATAATCTTATTATTCGATGATGAATCGGCAACAACTGACATGGTTAAGTCGTCACGAATGGATAATGACTCCGCTAAATGTGTCATTTTAGCCTCTAAAAAATCAAAGGACTCTGATAAATGCTCACTACCCGCTGTATGCTTTAATGCTTTATACGTGTCCGATGACTGAATCACCGACAATTGTTCCTTAAAATCATTCACACATGATTCCGATGTCAACGGATTTTCAAGAAAGGCGGTACCCACCAACGTTGCCGCATGAATAGGTGTCGACATTTGGGCATTAAATAAATGGCTCATTTGTGTGACCATATTTGTAAATGCACCCATCATATTAGATTTTAAACGATTCAATTCATGCGCCTGATCCACCGCATTCTGAATCAATTGATGAACCGCCATCCCAGAACAGTCCGTCAACGACCGTGAATCAAACGGGGCCTTTAATTGTTTAAGCTCATCCCTTGCAAGAGTAATCGACGCTTGTTGTTGCGTACTCATTACCGACAACGGCCGATAAATTGTCTGACGAATGGTCTCTTGAAGGCTCGGCATGAGTCGATGAAAATCATGATTGGACTCGATGGTTCCTAAATATACCTGTAGTTGCTGATGCATGGTATGCCGATCGGTGATGGTTTGTTGACTGGCAACATCGGATTCAATCTTTTGAAGCAATTGATCTGTTAATATAGATAATCCTTTTTTTGATTTTTCATGTGCCTTTTGAATCATTGTTACTGTATCTGACTGAATTTTAGACACATGATATTGAATATCCTTGAATGAAACCGACCCTTTTGAACAACTCAGTACTGGTTGAGATAATTTATTTCTTATAAACTCAATGCATTCATCTACATCTATAAAAACTGAAGTTATGGCACGGTCCTTTTGATCTATTTCCGTTACCCATTGATTGAATTTCATATACTTCCTAACAATGGTTTCAATTGGCATTTCAGATGATATCTCCGGCGCATCCTGATTCATAGGCGTTGAATAAATATCCAAAATATCGGTGATTCCCCGCTGTAAACGGGTTAACTCATCCAAATACCGTTTCCGTGGTGTAACTGAGGCAACCATTACGGATTCAAACGCCTGAGACGTCGCTGACGATTGATTGGCAACGCCAACCCAATACGAAATATCATCGGGCAATTCTTGGCATTTAATGGTCATCAATCGTAAGTTATCGGCTAGAAACTGACGTGAATCGTCATTGGATACATTCGCAGACATGACACTCCTTTGGTTAATATTTTGTTTATATGAATAATCTAATATTCCCTCAACTAATTTTTTTTAAACATAATCTATCATTTAGTCCGACCGACGATGCAACACGGCCACACATTCAACATGCACTGTATGACAAAACATATCCACGGCCTGAATCCGATGAATCACATATCCACGCTGCGTTAATGCCCGAAGATCCCGCCCCAAAGTATCGGGATAACACGATACATAAACCAGTGTTTGAGGCCGTTGATGAATCAATGTTTGAATTAACGTATCTGTGCACCCTTGCCGTGGCGGGTCTAAAATTACGGTTGAAGATTGACTGGAATGTCGCGTAAGATACTCGCCAGCATCCATAGCATAAAACAATACCTCTACCCCATTATTTTGTGCATTTTTTTTAGCATCTTGAATGGCGACATGATTCATATCCACCCCCACCACCGAGTTATGCCGCATTGCCAATGCACAGGTTAACACCCCCGTACCACAATGCAAATCAATCACCGGAGCATTTGTTGGAATGGCATCCAACACTGTTTGATACAATGTGCCCACTAACCTCCCATTGGCTTGCATAA
This sequence comes from Candidatus Marinamargulisbacteria bacterium, assembly GCA_049437345.1. Lineage (GTDB taxonomy): Bacteria > Margulisbacteria > Marinamargulisbacteria > UBA817 > UBA817 > UBA817. Next base: position 1,288 of record JBMTIN010000007.1, on the reverse strand, counting down.
ATGATCGTGGTGACACCTGACATGTTATTCCAAAAACCACATCATCAATACTGGTATCCCCCCATATATGCTGTAACTCAGTCCCCAAAACGTGGTCACTTTTTGGATTATGTTGATATGTTATATAAATACTCGTCATGCCAATAATCCTCTTTAAACAAGTGACCAATAATGCCATATCCATCGCTTTGGCCACTGTTATAATCACCATTAATTGCCCCATTGATTCTGAGTATCGAATGGTCACATAACGCAATACCCCCACACCTGTGGTTTCATTAAATATGGGAACGGGGTTGGTCAAATGCCACTGTTTAATGACCTGAACCACACGATTCATTGGTTCCGCCATAACTGGACAATACGGCATATCAACTACCCGATGAGATCGCGATGCATACAATCCCAAAGTAAGGCCATTCGTATCCATACCCGCCGCCAATTGCATTTTATTCCGTGTGCCCCAAGGATTAGGACACGGTATTATGGGTTGCTTCGCGGAATCGGGAATGGGAAGATAACGCGACAATCGATCCCAAACCAACTCGGTTTTAAATACCAATTGTCCGGCATATGACTGATGCTGCAGCTGACATCCACCGCACAAATGTGCCACGGTACAACGTGATCTCACGCGATCTTCCCCGGGGGAATGCACACACAATAATCGGCCATAAGCTCTTCGCTTTTCAACTTTCACTACCTTAGCATCAATGACATCCCCAATAACGGTATTGGGAATATAGACTGGTATTTTATTGTGGAATAAAATGCCCTCGCCCCCCTTTCCTTGCAATATAATAACGCCATTTAATATGGTATTTTTTCGAATGCTTTGCATGCCATTTAGTATAGCCTCGACGGCCCGTGATGCAAATATCTCCACTTATTTGATTGCTAAGAACAGCCTCGAAAATCGTATTTATTTTAAATTATAATTTTTAATTAAAATTTAAATATAATTGTTGACTTTCAATATTTCAATTTCATATTATTATTTAATAAAATTAATATAAAAAGGAATTAAAAAATGAATGTAAACATCAATAATGAATACTATACTCCTGAACCTCAAAAAAAAATCAAACGAAATACAAACGAAAAAATAAATCAACACAATACCAATAGCACCGATTCAACATCCGATAATAATGAATCACCGATATCCTTTGGTGATTATTACACAAAAACACGCCCTCAGACATTTAACTTTAATTCACCTGATAACTCAAAAAAAACACGCCCTCAGACATTTAACTTTAATTCACCTGATAACTCAAAAAAAACA
>JBMTIN010000006.1:0-22747 GCA_049437345.1 Candidatus Marinamargulisbacteria bacterium | reverse complement strand
CTTATCCGTATCACGAACCGGTTCTGGAATATAAGAATCAACAGAATCCATCAATTCCCAAATGGCTTTTGCATCAGCATTCTCGCGAGAATGATCCGACGACTCCAACGCTTTTAATGCCGAGCCACGTATAAAAGGAATGTCATCGCCAGGAAACTCATACTTACTTAAAAGCTCTCTCATTTCCATTTCAACTAAATCTAAAAGTTCCTCATCATCCACTTGGTCACATTTATTCAAAAATACAACAATGTTTGGGACGTTTACCTGACGTGCTAGTAATATATGTTCACGCGTCTGTGGCATCGGGCCATCCGCCGCACTAACAACTAAAATGGCACCATCCATTTGAGCCGCACCCGTAATCATATTTTTTATGTAATCGGCGTGACCAGGACAGTCAACATGTGCATAATGGCGAGGTTCTGTCTCATATTCAACGTGAGCCGTTGCAATAGTAATACCACGCTCACGCTCCTCAGGGGCCGAATCAATCTGACTATAGTCCCGTTTCTCAGCGTTTCCAATTGAAGAAAGAACTGTAGTTATAGCCGCCGTCAATGTTGTTTTTCCATGGTCAACGTGACCAATCGTTCCAATATTTACGTGAGGCTTATTCCGTTCAAATTTTTCTTTAGCCATTTTTTATTACTCCTTTTCTTTCGAAGAATTTTCTACTAATTCACCATATAGTTGTTTTGGGACTTCACTATACCCAAAAAACTGCATCGTGTAAATACCCCGACCTTGGGTAAATGAACGTAGAGCGGTCGCATATCCAAACATGTCTCCCAAAGGAACTTTTGCGACAATTTCTTTATTTCCTTGGGAATTATCATCCATACTCTCAATTTTCCCCTTCCGTGAATTAATATCACCAATAACATCGCCCATATAATTCTCAGGAACTTCAACCCGAACATCCATAATAGGTTGTAAAATAACTGGTTTAGCAATTTTGAAAGCATCCTTGACCGCATATGATGCCGCTACTTGAAATGCAACATCTGAAGAATCCACATTATGAAATGAACCATCTTTTAATACGACCTTAATATCGACCACAGGATAACCCGCCACAACTCCAGAATCAAACAGATTTTTAACGCCCTTTTCAACTGATGGAATAAATTCTCGAGGAATAGCTCCCCCAACAATCTTATTCTCAAATTCAAATCCCGCTCCGCGCTCAAGAGGAACCACATCTAAAATAACGTGACCATATTGACCACGGCCACCGGTTTGTTTGATGAATTTCCCCTCACCTTTAGCCGTCAACGAAATTGATTCTTTATATGCCACCTGTGGCTGACCGATGTTCGCGTCCACACTAAATTCACGCAACAAGCGATCCACAATAACCTCTAAGTGGAGCTCGCCCATCCCCGCAATAATCGTTTGACTGGTTTCTTGATCCGTTGAATATGAAAATGTGGGATCTTCATCGGATAACTTCTCCAGTGACTTTGATAGCTTTTCCTGATCCGACTTTGTCTTTGGCTCAATTGCAACAAATATAACAGGTTCCGGAAATTCTATATTTTCTAATAAAAATGTTTCGCCTTGGGCCGTTAAAGTATCCCCTGTACGAGTATTTTTAAGCCCAATAACAGCCACAATATCACCGGCTTGAGCCCCCTTTAATTCCTCTCTAGTGTTAGCATGCATTTGCATAATACGCCCCACACGCTCTTTTGTATCTGAAGATGCATTATAAATGTATGAGCCAGCATCAAGTGATCCTGAATAAATTCGTAAATATGTTAATTTACCAACAAATGGATCCGTCATAATTTTAAAAGCTAATGCAGAAAATGTTTCAGTTGATTCCGGCTTTAGTTTCTTTATATCATCCGTTCCCTGAATAGTAGCATCAATATCACCAACATCAATCGGCGAGGGCAATAAATTATTAACCGCATCCAATAATGGCTGAACACCTTTATTTTTAAAAGCTGATCCACAAAATACAGGAATAACCTCTCCAGCCAATGTCCGCTGACGTAGTCCTGATAAAATCTCAGACTCAGATAGTGTGCCCTCTTCTAAATATTTATTTAATAAATCTTCGGAAGCTTCGGCCACAAATTCAATCAATTCAGAACGAAGTTCGGCAACCTTACCTGTAATATTATCTGGAATATCACCTTCCGTAACATCCTCTCCCTTATCATCACCAAAATAGTAAGCTTTGTTCGTTGAAAGATCAACATACCCAATAAAGTCTGCTTCAGCACCAATCGGATAATTCACAATCACAGGATTAGCTGATAAATTATCACGAATCATTGAAACAACTTTATCGTAATTGGCACCCGTTCGATCCATTTTATTAACAAAAGCAATCCGAGGAACACCATACTTAACGGCTTGTCGCCATACTGTTTCTGACTGAGGCTGAACGCCGGCCACCGCACAAAATACAGCAATCATACCATCTAAAACACGCAATGACCGTTCAACTTCAACCGTAAAATCAACGTGGCCAGGGGTATCAATAATATTAATGATAGTGTCATTCCAAAAACAAGTAGTGGCTGCCGATGTAATCGTAATACCACGCTCTTGCTCTTGCTCCATCCAATCCATCGTAGCATTGCCATCATGGACTTCACCAATCTTATGAGACCGCCCGGTATAAAATAATATACGTTCCGTTAATGTGGTTTTTCCAGCATCAATGTGAGCCGCAATTCCAATATTTCTTAAATTATCTAAATTTTTTGTTGTCATTTTTCTACCACCTAAAATGCGCAAAAGCCTTATTTGATTCAGCCATTTTGTGGGTATCATCTCGTTTTTTAGCTGACGAACCAACTTCATTAAACGCATCCGTTAATTCTTGCGACAAATTTTGAGCCATTGATTTGCCTTTTCGTGATCTTGAAAACTTAATAATCCAATTCATCGCATGTCCCACACCACGATTTTCGCTTACCTCGACAGGAACTTGATATGTTGATCCACCAACACGACGAGATCTTACTTCCATACGAGGAGCAATATTATCAATGGCACGCTTAAATGCGACCAAAGGATCCTCTGACACATTTTTTGATAAATTAATCAAACTATCATAAACAATCTTTTCGGCAACTGATTTTTTACCACCCAACATAATTTTATTAATAAATTTTGAAACCAACTTACTTGAGTATTTATAATCTGGTTTCAAATATCGTTTTGTATCTTTTTTTGTTGACAAAATGACTCTCCTTTATCCTTTAGGGCGCTTTGCCCCATATTTTGAACGACCACGTTTTCGACCATCAACGCCCTCTGTATCCAACGCACCACGAACCGTGTGATATCTGACACCTGGACAATCTTTAACTCGTCCACCACGTGCCAAAATAACAGAGTGCTCTTGAATATTATGTCCTTCACCACCAATATAGACCGTTACTTCTTCACCCGAAGTTAATCGCACACGCGCAACTTTTCGTAGTGCCGAGTTTGGTTTCTTGGGAGTTGTTGTATATACACGGGTACAAACACCACGTCTCTGTGGACAAGCTTTTAATGCGGGTGATTTACCTTTAATTGTTTTCTTCTTTCGTCCTTTTCTTAATAATTGATTTGTTGTTGCCATTCATTGCTCCTTTTACATCAGTGAAAATAAAGTTTAATTTTGTTAATCATAAATGTCAATGTCCCTATGAATCAAATTCATCATGAACAAATACTCTATCTTCCTCTGTTACCTTTGTTTCCTCACCATCCTCTGTCCGTAAACCGATATCCTGGTATTTGTCTAAACCCGTACCTGCCGGTATCAGTTTACCAATAATCACGTTTTCTTTCAGTCCATACATGGTGTCTTTCTTACCTCTTATCGCAGCATCCGTTAGAACCCTCGCTGTTTCTTGGAATGATGACGCCGATATAAAACTTTCTGTATTCAACGATGAGCGAGTAATCCCCAATAAGACCCCTTCAGAAATAATAGGTGCAGCACCCTCTTTATTTAATTTATCGCTCTCTTCATTCACACGCTTAATATCCACCAGTTCATTCGGTAACAACGATGAATCTCCACCATCACGAATAATCACCTTCCGCGTCATTTGACGAACAATCACTTCCAAATGTTTTAAGTTAATAAATACACCTTGTGAAAAATAAACCTTTTGAATTTCATTAATCAAATACAATTGAGTTTCAACAACGCCCTTTGTTAAAAGCAAATCTTGAGGAGAAATAATACCATCCGTAATTTGCTGTCCCTTTGAAACCGATTGACCTGAATAAACAAGAAATCGTGATTTAATTGGTAATTTATATTCACGTTTATCGCCGGTATCTGAAAGTATGGCTAATAAATAGTAATTTTCAAAACGATTGAATTCAACAATGCCGTCAAACTCACTCAAAATAGCGGACTGCTTTGGCTTTCTCGCTTCAAATAGTTCCTCAACTCTCGGTAAACCCTGAACAATATCTTTTGTTTTTGAGGCTTCTAAATCACTCACATATTCCCGAAATAAAACATCATTTTTATTTACTTTTTCACCATCTTTAACAAATAAATCTGATCGTTTTGATGTAATAAATACATTGGTTGCAGAGTATGTCATAATTGATTTTGACTTTGTTTTTTCTTCAGAAGAAATGAAAATAGCGGGTGATGTTAACTGAACATTGGCGCCTAAATCGGACGAAACCCCAATTTTGTCAAATAAATTTAACCCAGAAATTTTATCGGTAGATACTTCAATGGTCTGCTTATTATTTGGATCATAAATCGCCACCTCATATTCATCTTCATTCTCTAGCAAACGAATTTTACCATCGGCATTTGAAACCGAGTACTTCGACGACGAATCGTACAAAGCAAGAACATCATCTTTACTTACACTTTGGCTGTCCTTTACTTGAAGAATACTTCCTTTTGGAAGCACCACCAGTTCACGATCCTTTGATGTTGCAATATAAACATTAGTGTCTTCTGTGACCAATAAATCTTTTGTCTTCCCAGAATTTAATATCGATGCCTTTAAATCCGAAGGAAATTCAATGTTACCAGAAAATGGCGATACAATCGTGTTAACTGACGCTTTTCGTAAATCCACGCCACCCGTATGAAACGTTCTCATGGTTAACTGAGTCCCTGGTTCTCCAATAGATTGCGCCGCAATAATTCCAATGGCCTCACCTAAGTTAACCAGTTTAGCTGTTCCCAAATCTAGACCATAACATTTCCGACAAACACCGCGTTTGGTTTGACATGTAAATATATTTCGAATTTTAAAGGACGTCACTTTTGCACGGCCCATGGCCTGAGATATATCCTTAGTAATAATATCGCCTGACTTAATGGAAACACCTTCATATTTGAAAGATTCTCCGGCAACTCGTCCTTCAATGAGTTCATGTACGGGAATCATCACATTTGCACCATCCATTAAAGGATAAATGGTCACTAATTTTTTCGTGCCACAATCGTTCTCTGTAATGATAACGTCTTGAGCCACATCGACCAATCGTCGGGTAAGGTACCCCGAATCCGCCGTTCTTAGTGCCGTATCAACCAATCCCTTACGTGCCCCATAACAAGAAATGAAGTATTCGGCCAAGGACAAGCCTTCTTTAAAATTTGATTTAATCGGAACTTTAATTGTTCGGCCTTGCGCATCGGACATCAGTCCCCGCATCCCAGCTAACTGACGTACCTGATCAATATTACCTCGGGCCCCAGAGTTTGCCATAATAAAAACATTGTTAAGCTGCCCAAATTCACCTTCCATATGATCCGATATATCGCCTGAAGCACGTCGCCAAATCTCATTACTTCTTAACTGAAACTCTTCCGTCGTAATCTTATTTTCAAATAATCGCTTATTCAGTGACTGAACATCTTTATCGGCAACGTCCAAAATACCTTTCTTAGCTCCTGGCACCCGAAGATCATCAATGGATATCGATATCCCCGATAATGTGGCATATTTAAATCCTAAATCTTTTAGCTTATCCGCCAATGAGGTAACAATGTCATTACCATACTTAATATACCAATCATAAATTAAGTCGCTTAATTGTTTTTTACCCAACACATTATTAATAAATGTCTCATCCGTAATATTATATGAGAAAAAAACATCCGTAACAGTACGATTAAAAATAACGCGCCCCATGGTTGTTGTGAATCGCTCATTATTTACTTTTACAATAATGCGACTGTGAATATTAATTGCACCAGATTCCCACGCCTTCCAAGCTTCGTCCATGGTTCTAAAACATTTCACGTCCACGGAGTCATATGCAGGGTTTTCAACCGTTAAAAAATAACACCCTAAAATCATATCTTGCGTTGGGGTAATAATCGATTTTCCGTTCGATGGTGATAAGATATTATTCACTGATAAAATTAATAAGCGACACTCCGCTTGAGCCTCAATGGAAAGGGGGACGTGAACCGCCATTTGGTCACCATCAAAATCAGCGTTAAACGCCGTACAAACCAATGGGTGAACTTGAATCGCCGCGCCCTCAACCAATTTGGGCTCAAAGGCCTGAATACCCAAACGATGCAAGGTCGGTGCACGATTTAACAGAATCGATTGCCCTTTAATAACTTTCTCTAATACATCCCAAATAAATAATTCTCTATCTTCAATTTTTCGCTTTGCCGCTTTAACATTGGTTACCAATCCTTGGTTAACCAATTCATTAATAATGAAGGGTTTAAATAGCTCTAGCGCCATTTCTTTGGGAAGCCCACATTGATGAAATTTCAACTTTGGGCCAACAACAATAACGGATCGCCCCGAATAATCAACACGTTTACCCAATAAGTTTTGACGAAATCGACCTTGCTTTCCTTCAATAATATTACCTAATGACTTTAAGGGCCGACCATTGGAACCCGTCACGGCACGGCCACGCTTGCCATTGGAAATTAAGGCATCTACCGCCTCTTGTAACATTCGTTTTTCATTTCGAATAATCATATCGGGCGCACCAATATCCAATAGTCGCTTCAAACGATTATTTCGATTCACAACACGTCGATATAAGTCATTTAAATCAGACGTAGCAAATCGCCCGCCTTCCAGCTGAACCATCGGTCTCAAATCAGGAGGCATAACGGGAATAACATCCAAAATAATCCATTCTGGCAAATTGCCCGACTGATGCAACGACTCCAGAATACCCAACCGCTTTGTAGCTTTAATTTTTTTCTGACCCGTTAATTTAGGAAAGGACTCTCGTAAATCAGAAATAATTGATTCAACATCCATGTTCTTTAAAATCGTTTTAATCGCTTCGGCACCCATCTTGGCTTTAAACTGATCGCCATATTGCTCTTTAAGCTCATAATAGGCTTCCGTTGATAAAATTTTTCGATACGGCACAGTGTCTTCGATCGCCGGGTCTACTTCTGTTACCATATACGAATCATAGTAAATAACTTCTTCCAATTGACGCGTTGTTAAGTCCAAAAGAATCCCCATATACCCAGGAATTCCCTTTAGAAACCAAATGTGTGAAACGGGACAAGCCAATTCAAGATGGGCCATGCGTTCACGTCGAACCTTTGAATGGGTTACCTGAACACCGCATCGTTCACAAACAATACCACGGTAACGAATCCGTCGGTATTTACCACAAGAACACTCCCAATCCTTAACCGGACCAAAAATCTTTTCACAAAAAAGACCCTTTCGTTCTGGCTTAAATGTCCGATAGTTAATGGTCTCAGGTTTTTCAACTTCACCATAAGACCAATACCGGATCTTATCGGGAGACGCCAGTCCAATTTCTAAATAATCAAAATCTGTTGAATCAGTTACTAACATTTATTTCTCCTTAGCGGTTATCAATTTCTTCATCTTCGGTTGTTTTAACCCGAATATCCAGTGCGATCGAACGTAGTTCTCTTAATAGAACTCTAAATGATTCTGGCGTACCTGGTTTTGACAATGCTTTCCCTTTGATGATGGCCTCATAAGCTCTCGCACGACCCGTTAAATCATCCGATTTAACCGTTAGCATTTCTTGAAGTGTATTTGCCGCACCATAAGCCTCTAGTGCCCACACCTCCATTTCACCGAACCGCTGACCACCGTACTGCGCTTTACCGCCGAGAGGCTGCTGAGTAACCAACGAGTAAGGACCGGTGGATCGCGCATGAATTTTATCATCAACCAAATGGATTAACTTCAATACATACATATAACCAACGGTTACTTCTCTTTCAAAGGGTTCCCCGGTCCGACCATCACGCAAGGCCACGGTACCGGTAGGTTTTACCCAACTATACCCCGGCGATTTTGATGCCGTCTGAAGTCGCTCTTCTACTTTATCTACCGACGCATTTGGTGCAATGACTTCATCAAAAGATTGTGCCATATAATTTTCACCAATTACATGCGAGGCCATCCCCAATAATGTTTCAAATAACTGGCCCACATTCATACGAGAAGGAACCCCCAAAGGATTTAAAATAATGTCTAATGGTTGCCCATTGGGTAAAAATGGCATATCTTCCTCGGGCAAAATAGTTGAAACAACACCTTTATTACCATGTCGCCCCGCCATTTTATCTCCAATAGAAATTCGACGTAATTGAGCAACATATACACGAACGAGGGTATTCACACCGGGAGATAAATCATCCCCATTATCACGAGAGAATACACGAACACCAATAATTTTACCTGACTCACCAGAAGATAATCGCAATGAAGTATCTTTCATATCTCGCGCCTTATCTCCAAAAATAGCTCTTAATAGTTTTTCTTCTGCCGGCGGTTCACTTTCACCTTTTGGGGTGACTTTACCTACGAGGATATCTCCGGCACTAACCACCGCACCAATTCGAATAACACCCATTTCATCTAAATTGGCCAATGCATCTTCAGAAACATTCGGAATCTCGGCGGTTAACTCTTCCGGCCCCAACTTGGTCGTTCGAACATCAATTTCATACCGATGAATATGCACCGATGTAAATAAATCTTCTTTAACTAATCGCTTGGAAATAACAATGGCATCCTCAAAATTATACCCCTCCCAAGGCATGAAACCGACCAAAATATTTCGACCCAGAGAAAGCTCTCCTTTTGCCGTCGATGACCCGTCGGCAATCAAATCCCCCTTTTTAAGTTTCATGCCAGCATACACCACTGGCTTTTGATTACGACATGTATTTTGATTGGTTCGTTGATATTTTTGCAACTCATAGGTAAACGTTTTTGAGCCTTCTTTCACTTTGACAGACCGTGAATCGGAATCTAAAACCTCACAATCTTCCCGCGCTGTCACCAATACTTCAGTATCTCTGGCAACAACAGCTTCTAGCCCGGTCCCAACATACGGAGCTTCGGTATTTAGAATAGGAACGGCTTGACGTTGCATGTTTGCACCCATAAGTGCTCGATTTGCATCATCATGCTCTAAAAACGGAATAAGTCCACATGCCACCCCTAATAATTGTCGGGGAGAAACACCAATATATTGAACTTTTTCAAGAGGAGTAAAATGAAAATCACGTTGGTAACGAGTCACAATTTGCGCCCCTTTTAAAACACCCTTTTTTACCGGCGTATCCCATGGTGCAATATAAAACCCCTCTTCAACATCGGCCGCTAAAAAATCAACATCATCTAATATCTTTCCATTTTTAACCTTAAAGTAAGGGGTTTCCACAAACCCAAATTTATTAACGCGTGCGAATGTGGCCATCGGACCAATCAATCCAGCATTGGGACCCTCCGGCGTCTCGATAGGACAAATACGACCATAATGGGTCGGATGAATATCACGAACTTCGTAACCCGCACGTTCCTTTGTCAGACCACCAGGACCCAATGCACTTAACCGTCGCTTGTGAATAACTTCGGCTAGTGGGTTTGTCTGGTCTAAAAACTGAGATAATTGGGAACTTCCAAAAAACTCTCTCATAACGGCAACCAATGGCCGAATATTAATCAGATGCTGAGGCGTAATCGCTTCGTTAGCTTTTAATGCCATTTGCTCTTTAATAAGTCTTTCTAATCGAACCAATCCAATTCTAAACTGACGTTGCAATTGCTCGCCAACCGTGCGTACACGACGATTACCCAAGTGATCAATATCATCGGTTAATCCTTTTTTCGCCACCAAATCAAGAATATGATTAATGGTATTGATAATATCGTCTTTAGTTAGTGCGGTTGTCTCTGTATTCACACCAAATCGCTGATTAATTTTATGACGACCAACATCTGACAAATCATATTTTTCTTCATTAAAAAATAAGGTATCCAATAATGCCTTGGCACCTTGAAGAGTTACAGGGTCACCAGACCTTAAACTTTTATGCAGCTCGACCAATGCATCATCTTCATTTACAAATGGAAACTTTGTTAATGTCGGCTCAAAGATTTCTTTATTACTTACCAATTCAAACAAGGATGCTTCATCGTACCCAAGTGCCGACAAAAACAAAGTCAACGGAACTTTTTTGACTTTATTTAAATGAGCATAAAATAATTGTTTACTATCAACTTCAATTTCTAACCATGCCCCCTTGGAAGGAATGATTGATGCCATATAATCCTGAAATCCAGGAATATTTGGGGTTTTCTCTCGAAAATAAATCCCCGGGGAACGAATAAATTGACTAACAATAACACGCTCTGTCCCGTTCACTAAAAATGTCCCACTGTTTGTCATTAAAGGAATATCACTCAAAAACACTTCCTGCTCTTGAACTTCACCTGTTTCAACAGAGATTAATCGAACGGGAACCTTTAAGGGAGACGCATAGGTCAATTCACGCTTTCTCATTTCCTCATAATTAAGCTCTGGATCATCGAGCGTAATTCCATCTAAAAACTCTAATTGAAACTTCCCACCATAACCAACAATGGGAGACACTTTTTTTAATTCCTCAGCAATCCCCTCATTTAAAAACCGTCTAAACGATTCAACTTGCAAATCCAATAAATTAGGAACCGTTAATTTTTCTTCGGGAGCATCATTATGCAAAGGAACTCTTTGACGATACGTTTTATATTTTGACAAATTTACACCTCATTTAAATAAAGAAACCTGGGGTAACGGAAGCCATGTCAGTTAACCCCAGGTATAAAAAAATAAATTAAAAAGAATTATTTTATTTCGATTTCAGCACCTTGCTCTTCAAGTTGCTTTTTAAGTGCTTCAGCTTCATCCTTCGCCAAACCTTCTTTTACAGCCTTTGGTGCAGCATCAACTAATTCCTTGGCCTCTTTCAAACCTAGACCAGTGATTTCTCTAACAGCTTTTAATACTTGTATTTTCTTATCTCCGGCAGATTTCAAGATAACGTCAACAGTATTGCTGCCAGCATCGGCTTCAGTATCACCACCGGCCACAGCAGGTGCACCCACCGCCACTGGCGCCGCCGCAACAACACCAAACTTGTCTTCAAGTGCCTTCACCAATTGAGATAACTCCAAAACAGTAAGCTTCTCAACAGTGTCAATCACGCCTTGAGCTTCCTTACTTAATTCAATTTCTTCAACAGTTGTTTCTTTAGACATTTTTATTTCTCCTCAGTTTTTTTATTTTTAATCGCATCCAATGAATACACTAGACCACGCAACGGTGAGCTAATGCCCATCACAAAACGATTAATTGTGGAACTTAATCCACCAACAAGTTGCCCAATGAGCACATCTTTAGGCGGCAACTTAGAAAGTGACTTTACATCATTTGTAGAAATAAATCCACCATCTAAATAACCACCTTTAACAACCAAAGCTTCATTTGTTTTTAAAAACTTATAAAGTTTTGCTGCAACAAGGGGACAATCTTGCTTTGACACCACTAATGCTGTTGGTCCTTTAAGTACATCCTCCGGACACACAATATTCAAATCAGAAAACGTGCGCTTAATTAATGAGTTTTTCATAACAACATAAGATGCACTTGCTTCTCTTAATGAGGTCCGAAATGACGCCATTTGAGAAACAGTCAATCCACGATACTCTGTAAAGAAAATGGCATCCGAATCCTTTAAAGAGACGGATAGACCATCGATAAGGGCTTGTTTCGCCGATAATACTTCCTGACGCTGAGACATTCTAACTACCTTTCCGATCAAAGCTTCCGGGACTCAACTTAATCCCGGGACCCATGGTAGAACAAATTGTAATAGATTTCAAGTAGACACCTTTAGCTTTTGATGGTTTCAAACGCATTACCTGAGAATATACGGTCATTAAATTATCTAAAAGTTGACTCGACTCAAAGCTAGCTTTTCCAATCGCCAAGTGCAAATTACCCTCTTTATCATTTCGAAATTCAACCTTACCAGCCTTAAATTCCTTAACAGTTTGAACAACATCGGTAGTGACGGTACCTGACTTAGGACTTGGCATTAATCCTCTGGCCCCAAGAATACGACCAAGTTTACCTAATTTAGGCATGACCTTTGGCGTTGCAATAACCAAATCAAAATCTAACCAACCATCACTAATGCGTTTTAGCACATCATCTAAACCACACTCAATTGCCCCGGCCGAAATAATTGGATCCGTATTTTCATCATCTGTAACAACAACAATACGAATCTCTCGTCCAGTACCATGCGGCAAAGTTAATGTTCCCCGAACCAATTGATCCGCATGACGGGGATCAATCCCCAAAGAAAAATGAACTTCAATTGTTTCATCAAACTTTGCTGTAGCTGTTTTCTTGCAAACGTTTACGGCATCTAGAGGGGCATATTCTACCGAAGAGTCCAATATTTCGGCCGACGCCGCCTGTCGCTTTGTTATCATTAGTCTTTCACCTCTATTCCCATACTTCTTGCGGAACCCGCAATAGTTTTTTCAGCCTGCTCTATAACAACGACGTTTAAATCTGACATTTTGATTTCCGCAATTTTTCGAATATCCGCCATTTGAATTGACCCGACGGTTTCCCGACCAGGCATCGAAGACCCCTTTTTTAAATTTGCATACTTTTTGATTAAATCACTCGCGGGGGGGGTCTTAAGAATGAACGAAAACGTCCCATCAACATACGCTGTAATTTCAACAGGGATTACCTCACCTGCACGATCCTTTGTTTGATCGTTATAAGCCTTGCAAAATTCCATAATATTCACACCCGCTTGCCCCAATGCCGGGCCCACCGGAGGTGCAGGATTGGCTTGACCACCTTTAATTTGTAACTTAATAACAGCTTTAACTTGTTTTGACATATATCACTCCTTTAATTGTTATCCACATACTTCTCTACCTGATCAAAGTCTAATTCAACCGGGGTTTCTCGACCAAAAATGGATATTAGCGATTTCAGCTTTCCACGTTCTGGATTAATTTCAGAAATGGCCCCCGTGTAACCACGAAATGGCCCAGAAATAACCTTAATCACTTCATTCAACTCAAAATCAACCTCAATCTTTTTCATTTTCTCGCCTAACTGACGAAGAATGCGGTCAATTTCATCCTGAGACACTGGTGTTGGCTCATTTCGAGTCCCGACCAATTTAGCCACCCCTGGTAACCGTCGCAACAAGTACCAAGATGCTTCATCCGGTTTCATTTGAACAAACAAATACCCCGGAAACATTTTTTTTACTTTTTCTTTTCGTTCGTTATTTTTAATCTCAACGGTTTCTTCTTCAGGTAAAAGAACGCGATAAATAATGTCTTTAAATTCATCTTCCTGCATCTGCAATATTCGGTCACGAACTTTTTGCTCATATAGTGCGTAACACTGAACAATATACCAGAACAATCCTTCAGGCGAAGTGTCTTCTGGCGAGCCCTCCTCCGAATCATCCAAGATATCCTCAGCATCTAACTGAATCGTTTCACCAGTATCTGAGACAATTGCCTCTTCAGAACTAACATCTACATCTTCAATTGATTGTTCATTATCCATGATTATCATAACCTTTCAACTAATTCCGAATACCAAATATAATTTTCGATAAAATAAAATCAGATCCTGCAATATAAATTGTAAAAAAAATTACCATAAATATCGTGATTATAGAAGACCTGACTAAAAAATCTTTTTTTGGCCATTCAATTTTTTTAAACTCATTTTGAAAATCTCGAACAAAATTTGATTGGTTTCTTGCCATAATTTTAATACTTCCTAATCTTGGCAGGCTCGGTCGGATTCGAACCGACAACACTCGGTTTTGGAGACCGATGCTCTACCAGTTGGAGCTACGAGCCTAATTACCTGCTTGTTTTATTATATCCTTAGAATTTAGTACCAATCATACAGATAGTCAATAAATTTTTAACGAAATTATTGTTAAACTTTTTTTGTTGTGCTAGTATGTTTTGTCTACTTATGATTGAAAAAATGCATTTAGGAGTTAAAAAATTATGTTTGCAGTAGTTGAAATTAATGATAAACAACATCTAGTACAAGAAGGCGATGTCTTCACAATTGATGGCATTATTGAAGATGAAAAAGCCACCTTTACATCAATCCTGATGATTCAAAATGGGTCTGACATTCAATATGGCGAGCCTTACATTGATGACATTACTGTCCATGCCGATGTTCTTGAATCAGGGAAACGTGAAAAAGATATCGTATTTAAATTTAAGCGAAAAACAGGTTATAAATTGACACGGGGGCACCGACAAAAGTCCACTCTTTTAAAAATAACCAACATCAATATTAAATCAAATGAAAAAAAAGCATCTAAATCCACTAAGGTCGCAACAGATCCTGAGATGTCTAAACAGAAAAAGGCATCCGCAAAAAAGTAATTAAAGGAGAGTAAAATGGCACATAAAAAAGGTAAGGGAAGTACAAAAAACGGTAGAGACAGTGAATCCAAACGCCTGGGGGTTAAGCGTTATGGGGGTGAACTTGTTACGGCCGGGTCTATTATTGTTCGTCAAAGAGGAACACGTTATCTGTCTGGCGACAATACAGGCTTAGGCAAGGATTTCACAATTTTTGCAAAAGTAGATGGTACAGTCGCTTTTAAGTTTTCCAAAAAAAACAAAAAATCGATTCATATTATTCCAATATCAAAGTAATTGGCCTTTGTAGATACTCTTGAATTAAAAGTTAAAGCCGGAAATGGGGGGGATGGAAAAATTAGTTTTCGTCGAGAAAAATATGTTCCTAAAGGCGGTCCCGACGGTGGAGACGGCGGAAGTGGAGGCAATATTGTTTTCGTCGCTTCTCAAAAAATAAGCACATTTTTAGATATTGCTCATCGAAAAGTCATTAAGGCCGAACATGGGCAAGATGGTCGTCCTCGAAAACAATCTGGAAAACACGGAAATCATGTGGTTATTCGCGTCCCCTGCGGAACCAGTGTTTATGACAGTAACACAAAAACACTCCTTCATGACCTAACACATCACAACGACTCCGTAGTGATTGCACGAGGTGGCCGTGGTGGAAGAGGAAACCCCCATTTTTCAACCGCTCGTATACAAACCCCTCGAAGATGCACGCCCGGCCAACCCGGCGAAGATTTAAACATTCGATTGGAATTAAAAGTCATTGCGGATGTGGGACTGATTGGGTATCCAAATGCAGGAAAGTCAACGCTTCTAAAAACGATTACACAAGCCAACCCTAAAATTGCCAATTACCCCTTTACAACATTGCACCCCAACCTGGGAATTTTACGGCAATATGATCAAGAAATTGTTATTGCAGACATTCCAGGCATTATTGAAGGGGCCGCCAATGGTATTGGATTGGGAAACCAATTTTTAAGACATATCAGCCGAACCAATGTCTTATTATTTCTGATTGAACCAATCATAACCGATCTAAATGAAACTCGAAACATATTTGAAAAACTAACCACTGAAATTAACCAATATGATCCCTCACTTTTGCGCACAAAAGATGTCATTGTTGCCATCAATAAAATTGACTTATTAACGGAGACTGATTTAACAGAGATTGAAATACTATTCAAAGAAGAGTCGATTTATAAGATATCTTGCTTCACTCGAAAAGGGCTACCTGAGTTAGAAAAAAGGATTGGTGATGAAATCAAAAAAACGAATACTTATTAAAGTTGGTACCAACTTATTAACAGATCAAAACCAGGAATTAGATCTCAATAATATGAGAAACATTGTCTTTCAAATATCCGATATCCTGAGAGAAAATAAAACTTACGAATTTATTATGGTGAGTTCCGGAGCCATTACATGCGGCGCAAAACACATTAATATTGCCCCTTGTTGTGTATCAGATCAACAAGCCGCAGCGGCGATTGGGCAAATATTATTATTCAAACAGTATTATGATTTTTTTAAACTCAAAGGGTATTGCATTGGGCAATTATTGTTAACAAAAGAAAACTTTTCAAACCCGATTCGAAAAACCAATATTCACCAAACCATTCAAGCGCTCTTAACCAATGATATGATCCCCATTATTAATGAAAACGATTCAGTGGCAACGGATGAAATCCAATTCGGGGATAATGACCAATTATCAGCGTTAATTGCGACAAATATGGACGTAGATGAATTGATTATACTAAGTAATATTGAAGGTCTTCTTGACGCCAATCATAACGTTATTCCAGAGCTATTTTGCATTGGAAACAATGAATTGGCGCTTGTAAATAATGCGATGGGATCCGCAACATCGAAAGGGGGAATGAGATCGAAACTAATGGCGGCAAAAATGGCTTCGGATGCCGGAATTCCTGTCACACTGGCCAATGGCCGTCAACCGAATATTATCGACCGTATATTAAATAACGAGTCTGTTGGTACACGAATTAAACCTAAAAAATAAGTTATGCCAAGGTACTAAAATCACCCGTATCATCTAAACGTGATGATTTTTTATACGAAGCTTCGCCCTCAAAAATACGATTCACTTGATCGTTTAATTCCGAAGCATTATTGTAATTAGGAAGCGCGGGATTTGATACATTAAGGTCATCTCTAGACTCTTTTTTCTTACCTTCATCCGATGATTTGTCGTGAATATTCTTAACATCAAATTTATTGTTAGAAATCACATAAAGAGGAATACGATCCGCACGCTGATGCCCCGTCACCTTAAACGCCGCAAAATCAGGTTGGTCAAAATTACGTAAACTTATAATAAATAAATACCGTTGAATATGCGTTAAGTCCTGTTTGGACGGTATGGCCGCTCCCTTTGGGTGTGAATGATATGTACCATAATATTCCAATCCATGTTTATCAAAAAATAAATGGGCGCGTTCAACATCTTGAGGAAAAATAGAAAACACATTTGTTTGATTCGTATTGTCCTGATTTAGTACGGGAAATATGGCCGTAATAATATGATCTTTACCGCCAATAAAGCCACCCGATTCATAAGGAAAATTTGTCTTGACCTGCTCAAGAATAATATCATAGTGTCTCTGGGTAATCGAAAATTCAGCCATACCCCATAGTTTAATTTAAAGACCCGAAAGGCATCAATGCCTATTCTTGAAAAATCATACTCACACCCATGTATTTAACTCAAACAACTTTTTTATACATGAAGAAAATGTGACATATGTAATCGAATGGACGGCCACAATCGTTGCAATCGATCATGATTAATTTTAACAGCATAGCCACAATTTGAATGAATACGACCATGGGTTAAAAAAAATCGGGACGGATACTCCCGGCATACATTGGGACGAGACTCATATTTTCCGCACCGCTGTGTGGATGTCAAATAGTTACAATCAAATGACTGAATCGCACCACTAAAAATGGCCGGACGAAATTGATTAAATTCCGGATGTTCACGTAAAAAATGACGCCAATCGGAAACTTTCGTAATGGGCACATCATTCGCATACAATTGAATGGAACGACAACACATCCCCGATGACCGACATGCTCCCTCAATTGTGGCCACCCAACCAATCAGTATTTCAAACAAATAACGAGTGAAATTCGCGGGCCAGCCAAGCTTAAGGCATACAAAAAATAAGAATTGCGTCCAATAAATCAAGCGATTGTCATTAATGTCGCCTTGGCTTTTTTGATAATCCGTTCAATACTTTGTTGCCCTAATTCTAGAAACTCACTTAATTGAGCCGACGTAAACGGTGCCGCTTCGGCCGTTCCCTGAATTTCAATAAATTGGCCATCATCGGTCATCACTAAATTTAAATCAACATCGGCAGATGAATCTTCAATATAATCCAAATCCGTCACAACTTGCCCATTCACCACCCCCAAACTAACCGCCGAAATAAAATGTTGAATGGGGTTCTGAGTCAGTTTTCCAGAGGCCATTAATTGCTGAACAATATCCATTAACACAATCATGCCACCGGTAATTGACGTGGTCCGGGTTCCTCAATCAGCTTGAATAACATCGCAATCAATCACAATGGATCCAAGTTAATGGCCGCACGTAATGAACGGGCAATCAATCGCTGAATCTCCATGGTTCTCCCCGATTGTTTTCCCTTGGATACTTCCCGACGAATCCGGTCATTCGCACTGGCCGGTAACATGGCATACTCCGCCGTAACCCACCCTCGTCCAGTATCTTTTAAAAACCGAGGCACGCCATCTTCAAGTGTGGCGGTGCAAATAACGCGTGTTTGTCCAAATGAAATTAACACTGACGCATGCGCATTATCAATAAATCCCCGTTGAATTGTCATTTCCCTTAATTCATTTTTTTGTCGTCCATCATGTCTCATTTGATTCTCCTTTTAAATAATTTAATTGCTTTTTTTGAATAAGTTTTCGCCCTTCGGTAATATTCTTCTCCATTTTAATGGTATTTTGCTGCAGCTTTGTTACCGCCAATTGTAACCGAGATAAAATATCATCCGCATAAGTATTCGCTTCCTTCTTAAGTCGAACAACCTCTTTTTGAGTGTCGACCAACTCTGTTGCTGGCTCATTCGGGGTTTCGCGATCGACGGTTTGATCGGCCATTGTTTTTTCAATGTCTGAAACCGCTGCCATTAACTTTTCAATCAAAGGAAATATATCGTCGGGATGCACCAATAGGTGCTTGCTAAATAATTGGGTCTTGGCATTTTTAAATAATGACTCAAGTAAAAAAATAACACCCCTAACTTTTTCCATTATAGGCTTTCCTTAGCTCATGCGCCACATACGGGGTCACATAGTCCTTAATATTGCCGCCCAATTTTGCCAATTGCCGAACAATACTGGAACTCAAATAACTGTAAGATTGATCCGTCATTAAAAAAATAGTATCAATGCGAGACTCTTGAGATCGATTGGTTAATGACATTTGAAACTCATATTCAAAATCACTGACGGCTCTTAAACCACGAATCAAATTAAAAACATTTTTTTTTCGTGCATAATCAACCAATAGTCCGTGAAAACCTTCAACAATAATACGATCCGATTCAATGCTATTACGAATTAAATCCATTCGTTTTTCCATACTAAACAGTGCCGTTTTATCGACGTTTTCAATAACACTCACATACACGGTGTCAAACACATTCAATGCCCGATGAATAATATCTAAATGCCCATTGGTAATAGGGTCAAAACTGCCTGCATAAATGGCTTTTACGGACATAAGAATACAGCCTTTATCATGTATTAATTGTAGCTTACACACATATAAGATGGCAACGCATCCCAAGACTTGCGGCTCCAATTGATATTAATATAGGACTCGTATTTAATATTAATTTATTCGATCACTGGGTGAAACAAACGTAATGGCCGTATTCCCATAGATGTATTTTCGGTTGTCTAGCTCATCAATATTAATGACTTTTTTTTTGTCATGCTCGATAATTAGTTGCCCATTCTTTGCCAATAGTTGACGCGTTAAAATACTTGAAATACCACGCTCATACACTTCCGACTCCGCCCAAATGGGATCAAAAAAAATAAAATCAAATACATCCGTACAACGAGATAAAAACCGCAATACATCGGACCGAACAATATGAATTGATGACCCTAAATTGGTTTTATTTTTAACTAAATAGGCCGTATTTTTATCCACACAGATAACCTGTGCAGCGCCTCTTGAATCCGCTTCAAGCCCAATGGCACCTGAACCAGAACATAAATCTAAAAAACGGGCCCCCGCCACCGTCGTCCCTAAAATATTAAATAATGATTCACGCACGATGGCCTTGGTGGGCCGAAATGACCGATCCATTGGCACATGAATTAATTGTCGTTGAAATTTACCGGAAAAAATACGCATTCTATTAATTTAATAATACCGAAGATACGATGGCCTGTTGATCAAAAAATGAAAAAACGTTGGCATATGAATCCCGATGTTGAATGATATCATCACAAATAGTCACAATCCGTTGAATGCGTTCTTTATTCGATAAATCCGCAAATGAAAACATGAGTTCGCCCGATTGTTGTGTTCCCAATAAATTTCCAGGACCTCGAATTTTCAAATCTTCTTCAGCCAAATCAAACCCGTTGGATGATGCTTGCATGGCTTGAATTCGTTGACGTGACGTTTGTGACTTAGCTTCTGCAATTAAAAAACAATGCGACTGATCGGCGCCACGCCCCACGCGACCTCTCAGTTGATGCAGTTGAGATAACCCAAATCGCTCGGCATTCATAATAACCATGGTCGATGCATTTGGAACATCAACCCCCACTTCAATCACCGTAGTGGATACCAAAACATGCAACTCATTGGCTTTAAATAACTGCATAACACGCTGCTTATCTTGGTGAGGCATTTTACCATGCAATAAACCAATACGATACTCGGGAAATACCGACACCAAGGTATCAAAGCCATCCACCGCTGGCGATACATCGACCAAATGCTCCGAAGCATCGATTAATGGATAAACAATATACGCCTGACGATGTGCCGCCAACTCTAAACGAATAAACTCATACACCTGCGAGATACGATTGGGCCGTGCATAATACGTTTTTGGGGGCTTTCGACCGGGGGGTAAGGTGTCAATAATATCATGATCTAAGTCTCCATAATGTGTTAGCATTAATGTGCGAGGAATAGGCGTCGCGGACATGCACAAACAATGTGGCACCCGTGTGGATTTTTCTAATAATTGTTGCCGCTGAAATACACCAAAACGGTGCTGCTCATCGATAATGACCAATGCCAATTCATGCACCACCACAGTCTCTTGAACCAACGCATGAGTCCCCACCACAATTAATGGTGTTGAAGATGCCAATTGAGACAATACGGATCGGCGCTGAGATGCGGATTGTTTTCCTTTTAACAATACAATAGGTACCGACAAATTATCACAACGAGATATCAACTTTAAATAGTGTTGTTCCGCTAAAATTTCCGTTGGTACAAGTAAGGCCCCCTTGTACCCCGACCCCACCGCTGCCAATAAACTAAGGATCGCAATATCCGTCTTCCCGGACCCCACATCCCCTTGAATTAATCGAAAGACAGTCTTTTCGGCTTTAAAGTCATGACAAATAGTTTGCCACACCCGTGATTGTGCCGAGGTTAAGGTGTATGGTAATTGATTCAAATAATCGTTTAATACCCCGTGATCTACCGAGATAGGATACGACTCTCGAACTATTTTGGTATTTGCATATCGGTATCGGCGAGGAAATAAATATATAAATAATTCATCAAATATAAACCGCTTTAAGGCCAGCGCCACTTGGGATTGATTTTCTGGAAAATGAAATAATCGTAACGCCACATCGATCCCAATCAACGCTTCGGATGTTTGATACGATGTTGGTAATACATCGGTTATTGTTAATTTCTTCAATAATGATTGAATAATGGCCACTAAAACCCGATTAGAAACCCCTCGAATATCGGGATATAGAGGAAACACCTGGTCGTTACCCGCCAAGGATAATGATCCATACGTCTCAAATTGTGTTATCTGAAATACCGGATCAATCCCATTGGCATCCCATGTCCCCACGGCCACCACCCAGGGATCATTCGATAATTTATCTAAAATATACAATTGGTTAAACCACATAACAGGAATATCACGATCGGCCGTTTTTAATACGGCATGGGTTATCATTAGGTTTTTCCGAACTCGTTTTTGACGAATAGATCGAATATTCCCGATCAAACCATATACCTGTTGATGGCGTAAATCCATATTGGCCAAACGATATTGACGTTTTAAGTATCGTTGCGGCTTCAATAATAAATATGACAATGGATGTCCAAACCCCTGTCGCTTCATTAATGATTGTTGTGATGGGGTTAATTTACTGGCAACAATCGCACGCGCTTGAGAAACATCAATATTTAAAAGCATGATTATTTTTATATTTTATAACCACATCCGCCCCATGTGTTTCAACACTATCCAACGTTATATCTAAAGATGAATGCAATGGACCTCTTAAAAATGGCACCGACGAATCCGATGAAAAGAATTGAGGGACCTTCGTAATCCAAAGTTCATCAAAATACCCCGCATTCAATATGGATTGAAATACACCGCACCCCCCCTCAATAAGAACCCCTTGAACGCCGTGACGATACAACCATGAAAAAACATGTTGCCAATTGGTGGTTTTATTTTTAGTGAGTCCGTCATCGTGCCATACCCCATCGGGTGCCGGTCGATGAGAATGGGAATGAGATTGAAATAAGACAATGCGACGCCCCTTGGACACCGCGCGTTGAACCCATGCCATATCCACACTATTATGAGGGTCTAAAATAATAATCATTGGCTGCTCAGATACGTAATTGGGCAATCGGACAGATAATCGTGGCTGATCCACCGCAATCGTATTTGCCCCCACACAAATCGCCTGAACGTATGTTCTTAAACGATGAACAACGGTTAATGATTCCGGGGATGAAA